>NZ_JBEBMB010000028.1:0-121092 GCF_040081915.1 Xenorhabdus sp. SGI240 | reverse complement strand
ACTTCTGAATCGCATACCTTGTTGTAAATGCGTTAAATTGTCATCTACACAACAAAACACCCAAATGATAAAATCTTGCTGTGACATAGCCTTTGTTCCTTTATTTCTCTCAGTTTGGCGACTTAAAGTTATAAAGGAGCGGCTATGTCATTTCAACTCACCACGAAAGTCGAGCATCGCGTTAATACTAGCCTTCAGGATATTAGCCGCTATCTCCTAAAGCAAGGTTATAAGGTAAAACAACAACAGGTTTGTTCTGATGATATTCATCAAATTGCTACAGCAGTCATTCGTAGGTTGGGACAAGATGCTCTCATCGTAGTGTGCGGCGGCCTTGGCCTTACCCCAGATGATAAAATCCGTGAGGCTATAGCTAGAATAGCAGGGCAGTCTCTAGAGATACGTGACAATATCTGGGTAGGAATACAGCAACAATTGAAAAAATTAGGAATATATCCTGACTCCTCATATCAATTTCAAGCAATGTTTCCAACCAGTGCAGAAGTTATACCCAATGTTGTAGGGACAACACCTGGTTTTAGCCTGAATGTGGATGGCAGTAAAATAGTTGTATTATCTGATCCCCCTTTCCAGATGCAGCTAATGTTGTCAGAAAAGCACTCTATTTCCTCCAGTGACTAACATGAGAATGAAATTGCCATAGGGAGTTTCATGTATGCCCGTGTACCCAAGGAGAAAACCTAATGCAAATTACACAAATTGAGCAAATCAAAGAACGTTTAATGGCACTCGATAGTGCAGCTATATCGGATGCAATGGATAGTCTGCATATTCCCGCAGGATTAGCTGGGATTGTGCCACGCAACTCTGGAATTAAAATAGTGGGTCCAGCTTTTACTGTACGTTATGAGCCTATCATTCCAGAGCAGGGAAAATTTCTTAATGCTGGAAACTATATTGATGAAGTACCTGCTGGACACATAGTGGTGGTTGATAACCAAGGGCGCACGGATTGTACCAGTTGGGGCAATATCTTGACATTTAAGGCTATACAAAAAGGAATTGCAGGTTCTGTAATTTATGGATCAGCACGAGATTTGTCGGAAGTCCGTAGGCTGGCATACCCCTTATTTACAACAGGAATTTATATGGTATCCGGAAAAAATCGAGCCAAGGTTGCAGAAGTGCAATGTCCTCTGAAAATTGATGATGTAGTTGTATCTCCTGGAGATTGGGTCTTTGCTGATGATAATGGTGCGTTAGTCATCCCACAGCTGCATTTACTAACAGTTATCGAACGTGCTGAAAATGTTGAAAAAACTGAACAAGCCATCATTGAGGCAATAATCAATGGAGAAGATTTAGTTTCCGCTCGTGAAAAATTAGGATATGCCGTACCTTGGAAATATGACTAATGAATCAAGAGTTTATGGAATATTGGGAGAAAAGACTTCGCTTTCTGGATGTTCATTATCATGCCCGCCCCGATAGTTATATTCGTAGGTATAATGTACTCGAAGCAGGAAGAGAATACGCACGACAAAATGGAGGAGTTGTACTCAAAAGTCATTTGGGAAGTGTTACTGCTTTATCGTCACTGGCCCAAGAAGAAGGACTTCCCGTTTTTGGTTCGGTGGTATTGAATGCAACGGCTGGAGGAATGGCGATCAACTCAGTAATCCAAGCACTAAGTCAATATCAGTTTGATGAAGCTCCTAGATTATTAGTTCATTTACCAACTATTGTTCCGACAAATCATAAAAGTGTAATGAAACGTGCTTGGGCAAATGCTGCTGCTCACACATTTGCTCAGCAATATTCGTCTGTTGTCGATAGCAACGGACGAGTACGTAAAGAAATTCATGAATTGATTCGTTTTGCGCAACAATATAATGTTGTGCTGTCATCTGGTCATGCCTCTTGTTATGAAGTTATGCAACTTATTGATACGATTACTGCCGCAGGTGGTTGTAAGTTTATGCTTAACCAACCAGCTAGTCCGATAACGGGACTAAAGGCGAAAGACCTTAAGGCGCTGGGTGAGCATGAGTGGCTTTATGTGGAGCAAACAGCGCTGACCATTTATCTCGGTTATCAAACAACTGACGATTTTTTTGAGGTATTATCAGAAGTAAATAATGTGGTTTATAGTTCTGATCTTGGTCAGCCTGTGCAGCCGGATATTGAGAAATGGCTGAGTGACAGCAAATGTTGGTTTAAAATGGCAGGCCTTAGTGAGTCACATATTCGAGACATATTCTTACTTAATCCGTTGCGTATGTTGGCTCCTGATTAGAGCTAGGATAAACCATCATCAAACATAAAAGTAAAAGCAAGCAAAAAAACTTAGGGGCATTAAAAGGAGTATAAAAGAAAGATAAGGTTATAAATTTTTTATTTTCAATAAATTATAATAATTCTCAACTCCGCTTCCGGCGTGTTCAAGAGCGATTTTGAGGCTTTGGATAAAGCCGATAAATTCCCTTACGTAGGCACCACGTACCGCTTGACTGAGCATTCCATTTCTGGACAAAACACGCATTGCTCAACGCCATTGCCCAACCAGAGCAGTTTGTGGAAATTGGTGAACGGTTGGCGGCAGAAAAAGGCATCATCCCCGTTGGTATCGTGAAATGGTGAAACAACAAGAGCAGTAAAAAGGGAAAGAGTGAGTTTAGGGCTGAGTATTCGAAAACGGCTATCGCCGTTCTCTGCAAGGTGAAGGAAACCGGAGGCCGTTTTCTCCTCCGGTTTAGTGACTTTTAGTGATTGATAAATGCCTTGAGCTTCTTATTAACCTGTTGTTTATCAAAAGGCTCGAGTGATTCATTCGGGGATAATCCCACAAGCTCTAATTGTTCTGCTTCATCTTCAGTCAGGTGTTTCTTTTTTCTCAATTTGAGCAAATAGTTCCAATTCCAAATGCCACCAGAATCTTCTGCCGGACACATGCCATTACCTGCGGTCACCTCCGGCTGGATAATATCTTTTGGCAGAACTTTCTCTACTGTTATTTGATGGAACCAATCATCGCCAAAGTCATATTGGTAGTTGAATTCATCCCCAACTTCCTCCAGAAATGCACCGATGCGCATTTGGTCATAATGTTCTTCTGGAATGTCGATTCCTGCAAAACCAAAACTGAATAGATGAGCATCTTCCCAACCCATGGCAGTTTGTATCACATCATGAAATTCACTGAGTGTTAGCTGATTGCTGACACGGATCCGGCGCCATATGGCTGGCGTTGCATCAAATAAACTCACTTTGAGAACCAAACCTTGCGGTTCAATCTCTTCTTCTTGCTCCATATAGAAATATTCAAAACTGAGTTCAGCCAACATATCAAATAAAGCAAATCTCTTGCGATTTAACGCAGGGTCTCTCAGGGCATAAGCCAAATCTAAATATTGCTCTACCAGATATGGCGCTTGTGGTGGCAATCTGTATTGTTCGATTGCAGCGGAATAAGTCAGGCGTCCAATAAACAGCTCGCGGTTTGCATAATAATAGAGCTTCAATAAATCCCTGGGTTTTTTCGCCGTCAACAAGCATTCTTCCGGTGCCAGCCAAGACAGTATTAATGATGAACCCATGGTGATGCCAAGGCGATGTTGATCCTGTCGTTTCGGATTAACCTGGTAATCGAACTGCTGGCTCCAGTGTTCAAGTTCAAATGCTTCTGGCTGTGTCCATTCGACGGGAAGTTGTGACAACCAATAAAGTGAGGTGAGATCGAGCGGTGTGTTTTTATTTTGTTGAACTGAAAGTATCCACGGTAAAATCTGTTGCAGCCAGTCAGGGGAGACCGGAGTAAAGTCAACATAAGCTTCATTATTGCCCAACTCTTCAATCAGTTCGGGGATTGTACTCTCAGGAGCAATATTCAGTAAGCTCTCGCGGATACCAGATTTAAAATCCAGCATCATATTCGTTTGATATTCCTGACCATCCAGTGTGATTGTCATCATCATGCTGGCACAGTCATTTCCATCAACGTGAGTAACATATAATTCGTGTATCTTCGCTGTTTCCCGCGCCTTCTTGTGGTGCGACATCGCCTTTTTTTTCCAGCGCTTAAAACAGGTGTGAATGGCTGGATGGCGGTTAAACCGTGCACACAGATTGACAAGTTGCAGGTAGGATAAATTTTCCCATGCAGAGGAAGGGCAATCGTCCAATGCTTGCACACAGGCAAGGGCAATGGGTTCTTCAAAGTATTGGGTGAGTAATAGCAGGGCATCTATACCCCATGAATGCTTGGCGACTTCCGATAATAGATGAGGTAAGGCTTCATGAGGCGCGACGGAAAGCCCGCTTTCAAAAAAGTCAATAAATTCAATGCCAGAATGAATTTCAAACTGTTTAAACAGTTGATTTAAGTTTAAGGATTTTTTAGGGAAAGTCGCTATGTTGGTGTTATCAGGATATTGGGGGGCATCCAGTAGCTCAGTGATGTCAGTTTTGATATGAAACTGATTTCTTTTCAGGATTGATACACATAATAATACGCATTCACTATTAATCTCGAATTTTTCTTTGGTATAAACCAAAATTTGTTCAATAACTTCTTCAAGCTGCTGTTTGGTCTCAGCCGGCAATTTATTTGCTGTTAATGCAAGTTCTGCGATGGCAACTTCAAGCCAATGGTTAATGCTATCCCCTATCTCCGTCATCGCTTCCTTAGGCAGCGCTAGCACCAGGCTAATCAACAAGAAGACGTTTTCTGGATCGGAAAACCACCGTATCTGCTTTGGCGTTAAGGAGCGCTGTTTATCGGGGGTATGGGCGTATTTTTCTATTGCAGATAGCAATTTTTCAGGTGTTAATTTCATTATCAACCTCTTCAATATCTTCAATATATCTATATTTCAACCAGGAAGAGTGCTGGTTATCACGCTGTCATATCCACCATTCCCCTTTGCTATTATTCAATAGTCTAACCTGAATTTTTGTGAAGGCAGTAAGTTTGTGTTGAAATTTATCCCTGTTATTTTCAGGTTGCTGCTTTGTGGTCTGTAACTTGAAATCGATAGGATCTGGCAATGCCATTCCGCTGGAGATGGAATTGGATGAACTTCTTGGTCATTCTCAGCAAGAAACTTGTCGCACAAGCCGCAGCCTGGGAAGTGGTAAGCCTCGCCCGATAGAGCGGGAGCAGTCACCATTTTATTTATAGTATCTTTGACAATCTGTGCTATTTTTCATCGGGTTGACAAACTGAACTCATGTGTGGAATTTAATAGAGTATGAAAAAAAAGATCATCTCGAAGATTTATCTTGGATTGTTGTTGATTGCTTCCTTAATATTAGTGTTTGAGAAAGGTGGCGATATTTATCCTGCACTGGTGTCTGTCGGCGTATTCGGCATCCTCTTTGGCTTGGCTTTTTTAGTTTCAGCACGCGGATTATTTTCGGCAGTGTTAACAGGCACCTTATTTATCATCCTAAAATTCCTCAACCAGATAAAAATCCATTACTACAAAGAACAATTGATGTTTTCTGATTTGAATGTGATGTTAGATCCATCAAATCAGGAGACTTTGCGCCACTATTGGCTGGCAGGGATCGCTGTAGTGGCTATGCTTATCTGGTTGATATTCAACATGATATTGAGCTGGAAAATAGTCCCTTCTGCGCGTGGGATCAAATGGCGCTTCGCCAGTATCGTTTTGATGGTCGTGAGTGCCTGGGGTATCAATCTCACAGTTAGTGCCTATCATGCTCAATGGCAAGGGGAATTACCGAAGGGGCGGGGAACGGTGACTAATATGGTGATGTCTGCCTCGGATGCGCAATATCAGCCACCGAAATTTGGCTCATCTGCTGATTATTTCTTGCAACAGGCGAAACCAGTGATACTGCCTGAACCTCAGTCAGAGGTGAAACCCGATGTGGTCGTATTGCTGCAAGAGTCTACTGTCAATCCCCATATTTACCAATTACCTGCCAATGTGCAGTTGCCCGATCTTTACATGTTCCGGCGTGATGCAGGTGTCAGTGCCCAAAGTCCGCTCAGGGTACAAACCTTTGGTGGCGGAACCTGGTTATCTGAATTCTCCGTTTTAACCGGATTGAATACGGATGATTTTGGTTCACGTAAAAATGCGGTGTTTTATTTTGTCGTTGATCACCTGAAAAACAGCCTGTTCCGTGCAATGAAAGACAACGGCTATTACACTGTTGTTCTGACACCGTTCAATAAGTCTGCTTACCATGCGGGACATGCTTACAAGACACTGGGTGTTGATCGCATTATCCAACCACAGGAGTTAGGTTATCCCGCTGATATGGATGAAAATTTGTGGAAAATCCCGACACAAGATATGTTGTCTTATGTGAAAACCCTCCTGGCTAAGGAAACAGACAAGCCGATTTTTATTTTCTCTCTCACCATGTATGAACATGGTCCTTATGAAGAGAGCCATCATGATGATTATGGCTTGGCTGGCAACGTTGACTCTGCAACAGCGACAGGTAAGTTTAGCCATTACATGGAAAAAATCGTGGCCTCTGATCCTGCCATCAGGGATTTCAGTGAATTCGTTGCCAAGCGCGACAAGCCTACCGTTTTCCTCTATTTTGGTGATCATCAACCAAACATCAATTTTGATCATTATACTTCTCCGCTACCTGATCCAGCACATGTGACTCAGTTTACGTTGCGGGATAACCTGAAACAGGGAGCGTCAATAACAACGGGTAAACTGACGGATATCTCCTTCCTCGGCGGAATCATTCTGGAACGTACCCGTCTGTCAGCGCCCGCGTTTTACCAAGCAAATATGATCATGCGTCATTTATGTCATGGTGCTTTGAATGATTGTCAGGATAGTGCACTGGTAGAGAGTTATAAGCATTATATTTATCAGCAGTTGGAAGCAGCAGGTAAGGAATAATGTTATCCCTTCTGTCGGTGATGTCGCTGACAGAAGGGATGTGTTATCGATATACTGCGACGATATGGGCGCTATTCGTGAAGCCTCCGTTTATTAAGAATGGGCGGCGGTGATGCGATAAGCACAGCGTCGGTGGCCACTAAGGATATATTCGGTTCTTTCCACATTGGCTTGCAGGATCTCCCGAAACAGTTTCAGCTCTGTCCGACAAAAACCCTGACACAACTTGGCAGCGGCACAAATTGGGCAATGGTTTTCAAAAAACAAAATAGCGCCATTTTCTTCAACAGAATAATGAGCCATATAACCTTCTTGGCAGCGAATCGAGACCAGACGCTCAACCTTCTCCTGTAACCCTGTGGCACCCTCCATCGCCTTTTTATAGTTGGAAAAAACCTCTTTTTCACGGGCGCTGATAATCAAATCCATCGCATCTTCACCCAACTGATTACGGATAATCGAGATCAGTTGCGTTGTTAACTCTGCGTGAGCATCAGGAAATTTGGCATGACCTTTCTCTGTGATATGCCAGAGCTGTACTGGACGCCCAACTCCTCTCGTTTCTGATTTTGCTTCAACTAATCCCTCTTTAGCCATTTTCACAAACTGTTGGCGGGCGGCTTCTCCAGTCGTTCCCAATAATTTGCCGGCATCAGAGGCTTGTAAGGCACCTTGAGTTTTTAACAGCATTAATAGCTTATCACTCACGGTTTGCCCTACGATTGTACTATTTTCCAAGTCATCGCTTGACATATTGTTGATCCCGACATTAATTTATTCCAAGATTTATCTTGTTTAATTTAGCGTAAGACATTTCACAACTCAACCTGTGTTCAGGGCAAAAATTATGATAATGACTGAGGAAAACCGCTGGAGAGATCTGTTTTCCAGCAAAAATGCGCCAAGTGCGATAGCACTTTCACTGGGCGTGGTATTGATGGCAATGAATACCTTAATTGCGATTACTATTCTGCCTTCTGTCGTCAATGATATTGGCGGATTGAACCTCTATGCCTGGAATACGACATTGTTTGTCGTGGCATCGATTATTGGTTCCGTTCTTTCTGCGAGATTGTTGAGTATCTTGGGTGCAAGAAATGCTTATCTGGTTGCATCACTGGTTTTTTTTATCGGCAGCTTACTCTGTACTCTTGCACCGACAATGGACGTAATGCTGGTTGGCAGAACTATTCAGGGCCTGGGCGGGGGATTTTTGTTTGCCCTTTCCTATTTGATGATTAATCTTGTATTTGCTCAATCACTTTGGCCGCGAGCTATAGCGTTGGTTTCGGGGATGTGGGGAATTGCGACTTTAATCGGGCCAGCCATTGGCGGTGTTTTTGCTGAAATGGATGCATGGCGTTACGCATTTGGCATTATGCTTCCCATTACTCTATGTTATGCCGTATTTACCTACCTTATTTTACCTAAAACAGAGGTACAGAATAAAACCAAAACAGCATTGCCCATTGTGCAATTGATCCTATTGTCAGCGGCGGTACTGGTGGTTTCTTCAGGCAGTTTGTCACCGGATATTCGGTTCAACATTTTCGGCATTGTTGCGGCTGTAATCTTAATCTTTTTATTGATCATCTATGAGCGCCGAACCTCAGTCAGGTTATTGCCTGAAAATTCCCTAAGTTTACGTTCTCCTCATTTGGTTTTATTCACTACCCTATTTCTATTGATAGTGGGTTTATCGGGGGATGTTTTTATTCCCTATTTTTTGCAAATTCTGCATGGGCAATCCCCTTTGGCTTCTGGTTACATGGTTGCTTCTGCGGCAATGGGTTGGACTATAGGAGAAATGCTCAGTGCTAGCTGGCAAGGGACAAAGATGCGGTTTGCAATTGTCAGTGGTCCAGTCTTTATGTTGGTTGGCATGTTGGTGTTGCTTGTGTTGTTGCCATCTCAGTCGGCAGGGGAGTGGCAGATTATACTACCGATAATCCTGGGATTGGGGGTGTTTGGCTTCGGGGTTGGATTCGGCTGGCCTCATCTTTTGACTCTCATTTTACAGGCTTCCCGTGATGCGGATAAAAACATCGCCGGTTCATCCATTACCACTATACAGTTATTTGCCTCTGCTTTTGGTTCTGCATTGGGAGGAATGACCGTCAATTTATTCGGATTTTATCAGCCCGGTGGTGTGGAGGGCGCTGCTGCTGCTTCCTATTGGTTATTTCTGCTCTTCTCTATCGCACCCGTATTGGCATTATTGACCGCGTATAAATCAGCAAAAATTAAAATCGGGGAATAAATTTATTATCAACGGCATTATCGAAAAAATAATGCCGTTTTTTTCATGATGTGCAATGGAGGATATTCATATAATAGTGATGATTGATTCCATAAATAAGAGCTAAGGATATTTGATGTTAGTTATTTCCCCTATGCCGAAGGATGGTTGTCGTACCCGAATGATAGAGCCGAAACGCAGTTATTCATTGATAATGAAACAATTTTTTATACTGTTTTTATTGCTCATCGGGATGGGCAACGTATCAGCCAGAGAGATAAAACAAGAAACAACAACTGTTGATATTCCTGCATTAAGCAAGCGTGTGACAGATATATCTAAAGTTCTAACGAAAGAAGAGCGTCAGGGCCTGACCCGCCAACTGAAAAAACTGCAATCGGAAGAAAAAGTACAGATGGCAGTCCTGATTATCCCGACGACGGGAAGTGATACTGTTGAGGAATTTACTTCCCGTGTATTTGATAAATGGAAGTTAGGTAGTAAAGAACGCAATGATGGCATCTTGTTTGTGATCGCTTCTGATGACCATAAAATGCGTATTGCAGTTGGCTCGGGTTTAGATCGTAAATTATCCGATGGCAAGGTTACACTCATTTTGTTGCAGAATGTGAAACCGGCTTTCAAAGAAGATGATTATTATCAGTGGATTAGCAAGGCAATTGATTCAATTGGTACATGGCTGAAAAAATCCGAACAAGCGGAAGCACAGAAAGAAACGGCGAAGATTGTTCAGGCTTTTGAAGAAGGCGATGGCGCATTCAACAAGATATCCGGTAAAGACATCTTTATGCTACTGGGTTTTTGGTTGGTGAGTATAATCTTACTGCCACTAAAAGTTTTTCGCACAGGGCATTGGTTTAAGCGTTTTCTCAAGAGTGCCCTGACTATCGCTGTAGGAACCTATGTACTGAACTTTATTGGGTTATTTTCTACCATTCCGGCAGAGTTTTATCTGCTTATTATCCTGTTACCCGTGATTCTGGTATTTTTTCTGATCTCGTCCGTGGTGTCATTATTGAAAAGCCTATTCGGCAGCCTTTTTGGTGGCTTGTTTGGTGGCTGTAGTTCTGATCGTAACGATGATGATAATTTTTCCGGTGGTGGCGGCGGCAGTAGCGGTGGTGGAGCTTCAGGCGATTGGTAATTGTTTTTTAATATCAATAAATTCATTGTTATCAATAATAATGAAATTGAATTATTTTGTATTTTGGGAATATAACTGATTACCCAGAATTAAATATTGCGGGCGGATTAATAAAAATACCAAGTGGAAATTACAGATAGTCTATTTTAGAATAATCCGCGACACGAATCTTCAGAAAGAAGTAATTCGTGTCGCGGTTTTTCAGATATGGCCCCAAACAATAGCGTTAGTCATGCTCTTCACTGCTAATATGGTGTCTGCCGGGATTAAAGCAGGACAGACAAATCACAGCTATTGCCAGGATCAGGCAATAAGCGATAATTGGCCAGGTAGTAGCGTTGGATAAAAGTGTAATAGTGAGCGTTCCAATCCCTCCTAACAGTAAGCCCCCTAAGCAGAAGTAGACTGCTGTAACCGTTCCTGCTATATGATCGAAACCTTGGAGTGCACCATTAGGGGCCACAGAAACCGCAATAGAGATACCAACACCGACAAGCCACATTGGGGCAATGAAGCCCAATACCGAATTAGGTATGAGTATTTCCCCAACAGCCAGCAATAGTGCTCCTGCCATCAGGCAGTACATTCCCGCCCGTAACGTATTTAGGATTCCCCATCGGGTAATCAAACTTCCCACACTTCGCGCAGTCACCATCATTGCGATAGCCACAGTTGCAAATAGCAAGCTGAAAGTAATTTGTGATAATCCTTGTCGGCTCATCATTACCCAAGGGGCCGTTGAAAGAAAGACGAAAAAGCTACCCATCCCTGCGCTGTGGCAGAGCGTGTACAGCCAGAAATGCAGGTGTCTCACAGGAAGAAGTAGCTGCGACCACTGTAAGCTTGCCGTCCCTTGCCGCCGGGTTTCTGGACAGAATTTCCAGGCTGCAATAACAGCAACTACCATTGCACATCCTAATAAACCAAAGATTGCGCGCCACCCCAGCCAAGTGTCAATCAGCGCTCCGAGCAAAGGACCTACTGCCGGAACTATAGCAAGCATAGAACCGAGCAAGCCATAGATGACGTTGATTTCTTTACGGCCCGAATAGATGTCGCGTACAGCCGCAAACATGGCTACGAGACATGCCGAAGCCCCACAGGCTTGAATAACCCGGAAGCCCAAAAAAACTTCTGGTGATGAAGTTATGGCAAGGCCGAATGAAGCAACTGTGTAAGCAATCCCACCGCTGAGTAAAACAGGACGGCGACCGAACCGATCTGACAGTGGGCCAAATAGAAGCTGACCAGCTCCTAACAGAATCAGGTATACAGTCAATGTTAGCTGGATCGTCCCTGTTCCGGCATTAAGTACATCGGCCATGAGAGGAACGACGGGCAGATACATATCCATACCCAGTGATGCCAGTAAATCGAATGGTGATAACAATAATATTGTGGCGGTAAGAGAATATTGCCAGGAAAAATCTTTTGAGTGCACGAATCCATCTCCTAAAGTTAAGGAATTGGCGGCGTGCTCATAGAATTGAGAGGTTCTTGAGGACGCCGCAACAACCGAAAAAAACTATGGTTGCTGCGGCTTATCTCTCTGCTCTGTGCTCGTTGAGAATACTCATATGTAGGTTATCCTGTAGTGAATTCGTACCGTAAACATCTCCATGCTGAGATGCAAGGCGCCTTAAATTACGGATGGTACTTTATAGATAATTGTTCATTTTTTCTAAGACATGGAGCAAATAAGCTACGCTTGCTTTATTAGCTACTCCTTTTAGCCATTCGCGTTGTCCCCGCCCTTTTGCCAAGCTTAATATTGATAGGGTATTGGTAGCTATAAGCTAGGAACGAACCCTTCATTTCTCAATGATTGAATTACACCTCTTATCAGATATGAATGAGATATATCAATTGTGTAGCTTCTGGCGTTATCTGATATTGGCTCTAATAATTTCTGTTCTACTAGTTTAGATATTTGGTATGTTATTTGCGCTGGCTTCAGTTCAGGTAAAACCTCTTTCAAGTCTCCTGCCTTAATGATGCCCGTTGTAACCGCTTTTCTCAGTATTTTTGCTTCAATATCGCTTAGCACACCTTTTTCTAAAGCAAAGGTTATTGCTGGAAATAAAATTTTCTGACTCAAAAATTGTAGATTAGTTAGCTGATCAACCTTTTTTAGCTCGGTAGAAATACCACCTAATACATAAATACACCATTCTTCAAGTCCTTCATTAGTTCCAAGATCTGCTTTCGATAACATTTCATAATATTTGTTTCTATCGTTGCAAAACACTGCTGTAGGGTTGAGAACTCTACCGCCAACTTGAACGTTAAATCCATACTTGATAAGTAATGCGTAAGTTAACAATCTTACCGTCCGACCGTTTCCGTTTCCGAAAGGGTGAATCCAGCCAAAGCGATGATGGGCAAGAGCTATCTTCATTAAATCATATTTAGGGTTGTCTGCACGGTTAATGAAAGAGGTTAATTCATTCATATAGCTAGGCACTTGTATACTATCGGGGGGAAGGTGCTCTGATTGTCCAATGCTCACACCATAATGACGATATTGACCAGGTGTTTTGTCTCCTTCGCGTTGTAAGTTATTAACAGCAAGCGAATGTAACCCTCTTATAAAATGCTCTGTTATATCCTCACCACTTTTAAAATGCCCATCTATAAAACTCATTGCTTTTTCAATATTTTCAATTTCTTTCAACTGGTCATCTTGGCTCTGAGTTCCTGCAATTTTACTTTCAACATAGTCAGCAAGGGTTGTATGGTTGCCTTCAATTCTGGCTGAACCAAGACTTTCAAGCATATGAAAGATCTCTTTTAATTGACTAAAAATTGATGGATGCACATCAGTTACTAGGCGTAAATGTCTCAATAACTCTAGCTCAGTAATGACATCTACAAGAGGAGAGTCAAAACTAGGATTTAATAATTCGAGTTCAAAGTGATTAAATGTAGCCATATCTTAAAGTTATCTCAAAAATCATGTTTTCAATATCTCGAAAATAAAGAAAAAAATTGATTATTTATGGTACGTTATGAACAATAGTGACTCACTATTATCTCAAAAGCAAGGTTATGAAGATCTCAAATATAGCTATGCTGCTATCTCAAAAAATCGGTACACGCTAATACATGCGCTACTGTGATTCACTCTGTAATGCCCTGATAGTAAAAAAACCAGCTATAACATGTACATGCTGGCTTTATGATTTTCTCTAAAATGTTATGAAGCGTTAGAATCTATTCATTGAGTAGAGGGCTTAAACCCGCATGAATGCTGGATTGGTGTTATTCGATATTTTTTAGGGATACACCCTTGTGTACCCGCTAAATCGAGGTGTACCCCCTGAATTGATAAAAATGTGTTCTCTGGTAGATTTGCCATCCAAGAATAATACCAAGTTGTAAGCTATCTACGCTTTTACCCCTGACGGTCAAACTAACCGAGAGCAACCGTAAAATATTTTTCACTTGATAAGCTAACTTCTTAAAGAAGTTAGCTTGGTACTCTCATTTCTTCTAGTTGAGAAAAAAGACGGTAAAATCTAACTGCATCAGACTTGATAGCTATAAACGATTTCTCTTCATTTTCTAGGTTGTTATCTTCAGTATCACGTAAATAATCATAATGATAATAAAAAATATGATTCCAATAGGTTAGCACCTTTTTAAGAATATAATTGTTACTGTCATACCATTGATGGACTAGCTCAGACAAAGTACAACTTTGTGAGTCTGCATCCGTAGCGTTAGCAATACGTAAAAAATCTAGCTTGATTAAACAAAAAAGTGATTGTTCTAGATTTACATCGTCTGAATCAAGTTCTTCACAAAGAAGATTGAAATAGTGCTTTACCTCATGTGATTCAACCTTCTTATCTAATGAGAATGACGCAAGAATATAAGCATTATTACTATCATAGCCTGACACAATTAGAGCTTCTGCCCAATCAATTGTTAATTTGTTGACCTCAATAGTTAAGATATAGTGCTCAACAAGATAGCGGAGGCATTTTACTTCATGTAATGAAAGGCTTTGATATGGCATGTTTCACCGCGTTCTGTTTTTTGCCTTAAAAATGATGTGAGTTTGGTGATTGTGTCCAGTAATTACCGATTCATTATCGCCTCGGTGCTGGATCGGGAAGCCGTTGCAATATACGGTCATGAAAAGCGATAACTTCCTGTGCGCTGATCCATATTATCGGTTTGTTAGCGCCTCTACCGTATGCCAGTGACGTTGCATAATCGAATCGTACTCTGCATCCAGTTTAGCATTTTGCCAAGCATCGAATTCTGCTTTACTGATAACGACTGCTGAGCTGCCATCTCGACGAATAATCTCAACAGGTTCGCCGTGAGCTACTGTATCCAGTACTTCCTCGATATTAGCACCGGCTTGAGTTGAAGTGTATGTACGCATAATTTACCTCCGAATATGTCCATAGTTTGTACATTTCATTCAGTGTAATCAACAAAAGAGATCTCGGTACAGCTCACCTTTAACCGTGGTCTTTTTTACGTCCTCATACAACGCAACCAATCGCACTCTAAGCTACGCAGATATAATTTTGCGGTCTAGATGGGTTCATTTGGATCACTTCACCACATCACGCCCACGCCACGTAATCCCCACGAAATAAACGTAAACCCCACGTAAAACGGACTACACCGCACCCGCCTGCACGTTTTGGATCAAAAAGTTTTTTCAGTTTTAAAATTCTACAAAAGGAATCGCCATACCGCACCCGTACTGGCGTTGTGAGAAAAATATCAAACTGAAATGAGTGAAAAGAATTTCAGAAAATTTCAGTTTCTTATCCAGCTCCACTTTGGGGAGTGGTTTGTATTTATTTGAAATAAAATAATTTTTCTATTTTACGTGAGATTTTTACTTGGTAGGAAACCCAACATAAAAACTAAAAAGTCAGTGTTTATGCGGGGTAGGAGGAAATGTAAACTGAAATTGTGTGAAAAATTTATTTGCACTGTTAGCGTTCTGCTCCAGACAATTATTGATGCTATTTCTCAGGTGACTACAACTTCAATACATGATTACTTGGATCTTGTACCAACTTACTAGGGCGTAAAGAATGTGAAAAACTCAGGGTTAAAACGTATGTATGACCACATTCAACATCATTACAACAACAGTAAATCTCCGGTATGTTATCCAATCCTTCCATTTTAATTTTTTTGATTGTTGCCTGCTCGCTGCACTCTGGGCAATAAACTTTTAATACTCTCATTGTCGATAACCCTCACATCAATTGCCTGCCAGAATAAAGCCAATTTAATACATACCTTTCTATTTTCAGTGGTAACACTGGTAACACTGGTAACAGCGTTGATTTAAAAGAGATTAATGCGTTACCACTCCAAAAAACGCACTGGTAACAAGTGGTAACAGCCTATTTTTGTTACCAGTTGTTGCCACTCCTAAAAATTGACTGGTAACAGCGGTAAGCCTTGGTATAACTGGTTGTTACCAGTGTTACCACTGTTACACATTAAATATAAGACAGTCAGTTTTATCCCGATTATTCGGCAGAGCCTAAGACGTCACTGTTAAATAAATAAACCCTTTTAAGCCCTATTTCTGGTAGGCGAATACTCGTTTGGATCCTGCCGTCTTTACCTGCTTCTAACCAACCCTTTTCAACACACAAACGGGCAACTTTGCGCGAATCAAAGCCCTTGCATATCTCTTTCCATGCGGAGGATAAAACATAAAATTGAACAGTGGGATCTTGACTGCCAGTGCCTTTTTCAACGCGACGAAAGCCCATCATATTGATAGGACGACTATTCTCATCGTACCAATCCGCAAAGCGGCTGAATTGGTTACGTGAGATAAAATCGGTCACTTGCTCCAACGCGGTAATGTCTTCCTGATTTGCGGTGTGTCCGCGTTCTTTCATCCATGCCGCTAAACACTTTTCAGCCGCTGCATACGCTTCCCCATGTTGCCAGCCTGTAATCCCTGCCCTTGTTGCGATTTCTCCTGCCATAGCAACAAGGGCAAAACGAGTAATTGCGCGACCAACTTGGTTACCTGCATTCTCTGGCATCATTTTTGCGGTGTATTCTTTCAATAAAGCCTTAGCCGTTCCTGAAATAAACGTCAGGTCATTAGTGAGGTATTTCAGCCAATCGCGGAACGGCGAGCCATGATATTTGGTCACGGCGTGTTCAAGATACTCAGCCAGTGATTTACCGCTGGTAAACTGGTGCAATTCTTCAAATACACCGTGTTTACCGGAATCACTCGGAATTTGTATCATACGAACTTCAACACCGGCATAAGTGCGTTCACCCGCATTTGCTGCATGTTCAACTAAAGAGAGTTCCCCTGTTGATAAGAAAAGTAAATTCCAGCGGTTGGTTTCTCTGACACTTCCATCAGTTTTCGTTCTGGCTTTACCCTGACCATTTGCCAGCATATAGGCAATGTTACCTGCCTCACGCCCATCAACTTCTCTGATTTCGTCTAGCATTAATGTTGCATCATTACGGCGGCAGGCTGTACCTTCAAGTGCATTGCCGGTTGCTCGCCAGGTATACCAGTAATCTGTTCCGCCACAGACAGACGCCGCCACTTTCATTGTGGTTGTCTTACCATCCGTGGATTCACCTTTTAAGTGATAGCCACCGCCACCTACACCGACTAATTTCAGCAATGATGAGGCAAAGGCTAAACTCACGGAAAAGGCCAGCCTTGCGTTTCCTATGCAATATTTGCCTATATGTTCTCTCCATTCTTCACTTGTGCCTGATACTCTAAAGTCTTTCCCCTGGACACTGGAAGTTTGAAGAATAACGGAATCCGCGCCGGTGCCGACAACTTCATCTTGCAAAACATATACATTACTGTGCCACCCGGTTTTATTGACACAAGTGACCTTTCTCTCTGGACGGCATAGCGAAATATATTCCATCAAGTGCGCCCGCGCCTGTCCTGAGATATTGATATAGGATAGTCCGTTGACCAAAAGCACCCGGCGTAATTCCTCGCCGCTGCCGCTTAACATTTCCATCGGCATAGCCCACTTACGGCAATTACCGTAAGTATCTTCCCATTCTAATAAACGTCCGTAATTGCTACTGTCCGCATCACAGGTAATTGCTGTCACTTTTATCGGGCTACTAATTTTAATGTTCCTGACTTCGGTATCACCATCCGATTTATTGACGAGCTTGTCATACCATAAATATTCTTGAGTCAGTCGGAAACCTTGCGGTAAATAGGTTTTATCTTTTCCGCAGTAGGTCATTTCTTCAAAGAAAGCCTCTTTTACCTTGTTATCACTGTTTTCTTGTCGGTAATCATCCCAATCCGCTTTATAGTGAGTCGGTGGCAATGTGACCCAGCCATCTACCGCCTTAGCCGCTTTTTCTGCCCAGAGCTTGCCCGTATTTTCCTTGCCATCAATAAAATCGTTGTCACCGGCAATAATGATTTTTGCCTGTGGCCACCGTTCTCTCAACTGTTGCGCTACTTTGACCAGATTAGTGGCAGCCACAGCCGCCACGATGAAAGCGTCAATCACTTTTGACAGGCTTAACCCTGTGGCAAAACCCTCTGTAATCACAACCTGTTCAATATTTGTATCCGTCTCATCAGCGACAACAATAAATGAGCCTGAAAGCGCAGAACCGGATAACAGGCTCTTTTCCCCTTTCGGGCTGATTAATTGTCCGCCTTTAATTGAAACTTGGTTATCAACTAATGGCAATAAAAGTGATCCAATTGGAAAAATCATTTCGCCTTGTGTATATTGTTGCTGAGTAATTAAATATTGATGATTGGTTAAGCCTTTATTTGAGAGATATTGGCTTTCCCCTGAAAGACATAAACCTTTCAGTTTTTCAAATAACTCGATACCTTTTTGTGCGCTAGCCTTTTTTATTCTGGCTGGCGTTATTTTTTTAAATTCAGGCAGGAGGAGTATTTTATTGATTTCAAAACATGCTGTTTTAATATCCTGACCTGTCACCAATTTAATTAAATCGAGTCCGTCACCGCTACCACAGTGATTGCAAAACCACGTTCCTTTACCGTTTTTATCATCAAACCGAAAGCGATCTTTGCCCCCACATTTAGGGCAAGCACCGTGCCTATGATTTTCGGGTACAGATACGCCTAAATTGCTTAAAATATAATACCAACGCCCGTTGGCTGCCTTAACGATATCCGTCACAGTAGGTATGCTTGTTGGCATCGTTGATGCGTCTGGATAGTTTTGATTATTCATTATTTAATATCCCTATTCATTAAGCTACTTTCCTCAATAATGAGTTCAACTTTTTCCGATAAACACTCCATGACTGCTGCCATACCTTCGCTTGAAATACACTTACCAGCGCCGTTATTTAATAATTCAGCGAGGCATTCTGTCATTAGCGCCACTCTTAATAGCTGTTTTTCAGCGTTAGCTGAAATGACGGTATTTTTATGGATAGTACTTTTCATGATCAATCCTCTCTCTTTGGTTGCATAGGTATGCGACCTGCAAACGAGAGAACAAAATCATGAATGAGCAGCATTCTTGCGTTGTGTTCATTGAGCGCGGTAGCCTCAATACGGCAGGGTTTAGCGGTAATATCAGAACGTTTTACGCACAGGAATAGAAATTTAAATTGAGTTTGGGTCGGGACTGCCATCATAAAGATGATCTCCGTTAGATGATTGAAACAATCACCGCCAGAGTTTCCACGCTCAATAGGGGCGGTGACGTTATCAGAGGTGGAAATACTGGCTCTAACGGATACCAGCCACCTTTTCAGGTGCTCCGACAACGCCACCATTGAATTCAGATAGGCATAACTCGCCATCAGGTAGGCATTTACGACACAAAAAAAGACGTATTGGGCGTCTACTGTCGCCGCTAGAATATTCAGGTTTCCACGCCTGACGTTAGATTTTGCTAACGTTTTTCCAATATAGCTCAACCGTTCAGACGGATGCAACCTTTTTATTTTCATGATTAAAATCGGCTTAAACTGCGAAGTTGATAGGGATAAGAAAAATAGCCCAGCCTAAACTGGGCAAAAGCGTTAACCTGCGGAGATTGCGGTAAACCAACGATTCTTCGTATTTTTAAGTCCAGCCGAAAGATTAAAGGCTATCGGAGAACTAATCGAAAACTTACTTTTCTTGCGGGAAAAGTGAGAACGGTTAATACTGAATTTTAATCTATCGGTTCCGACACTCGCAGGACTGTCTGTAACAGCAAGACCAAATAAATAAAAGATACCCTTACCTTGAAAATCCTCTTCAACTTCGATAGAGCAAAATAATTTTTGCCCTTGCCTGTTATATTCCATGAGCTTTAGATTCGGTCTTAATCGCACGTAGAGCCGTGCTTTTCCATCAATGACATCTGTCCGAGCGGCGAGCACTTCCCCTAAATTATCAAGGTCGCGGTTATGCTCTTCCCAGATTAACGCGGTGTAATAATTGGTATCGTAGGTTTCTGCAATTTCTGTCAGCCATTGTGCTTCGATAACACGCCTATCGACGGTTTGCCCCTCAGTTGCAACACAAATCCAAGTGGTCATTAAATGCGATTCACTCATAGCGAAAATACTCCCTCTTCAATGTGGATCGCATTTTCATCAACAGCCGCATAAAGGTTGGTATCTCCTAAGCCATAGCCCTCATAACGCAAGTAGCTGTGCTCATAGACTTTTCTGTCATCAACAAATTCAGCGCGGAAACGTCGACTGTTTTTTAACGTATAAATATGCAAATTATCTAGCGTAGTCACAACCAATCGACGACCTGGCATAAACGGAGGAATGAGTGCAAAGCGTCCCGCAATGGTACTGAGTGCCATTTGACTGGCTTGAATATCTGCCGCCTTATCTGAAGCACTAAATAACTTTTCCCGATAGAGCGCCGCCAGTTCTGAACCGACTAATACCACTAAGCGAGGATCTTCGCGGAACTCTTCAGGAATTTTCTTGGTGATAAGATAATTTGCAATAGCATCTAAATTAGGGAAGTTTCCATTTTTTCCTAAGACGATTTTATCAGTGATCACTTGTGAACCCTGATTAAATTCTTTCGCTATTGCGTGCCAACCCCGATTAACATCTTGCCCGCGTTTATATACATCGGGCTGTGTCGGATACGCACAGAATTCACCATTAAAGCCAACTCTAATCATGTCTAACGATACTGTTTTAGAAAACAAATCAGACATTATTTGAGTAAAATGTTCATCATCACCACTGCCACTGTTGGCAATCAGTGACATTTGTTCATAAGAAATTGCAGCGCAGGTATCTGTTTCTTCTAAAGCATAAGGCGTACTTTCCATGTTGGCGCGTTTATGGAATCGTCCGTCAAGGATTCTTCCCGTATGGAGGGTATTATCACCTAAACTAATTGTGTCGCCATTTTCTTGGGTAGCATCCGCTAACGTTAATTTATTTAAAAACCAATTTGAATCTGAAATAGCTACGCGTAATAAATTTTCAGATGTTGGAGAAATATAAAAAGTATCACTATTGCTAGAGGAATACTCAGCCCCACGGGTAAAATTGGCATGAAAAGTTTTAGCCACGTCTGGAATGGCAGTTATATACATGGTTATTTCCTTATATTTTATAATTACATGAAGCTTATTTTATATTGAACTCTTTCTTTAGCATTAACCATAGCATGAACGTATTCATCAGCAGTTAATGCAATCTTTAAGTTATCGTTATCATTGCTATAATAATTTTTATAGTAATCAGCTATATAAGCTGGGGTACGCTTTAATTCATATTTATCTGTTGGGATAGTACATTTCCCAATAACTTTATTAACACAACTCTCTAACTTATCCATCTCTGATATAATTAATTTACATGCCCGACTATGTTCCCAATCTATTCCTGACAATAACGAATTCAAATACACTGATTCTCTGGGAATGGTCTCTAATAGTTCTTTTTTAAATCCCTTTGTATTTTCAGAAAACAACCATTCAATAACCGGATATAACAAACCATAGAGACCATTCATTTTCGCTATTTTGTCTTTATCACTCTTAATAGAGTCTTCTTTTCTTTCTACTTCGCGATGCATGTCAGTAACCCAAACTCGGGTACTGAGATGATAACCAGCAGGTTTGCTTATTTTACCATTTTGAGCGTTATTTAATATATCAATCAACCTTTTCAGTTCAGCTTCCTCTTTTTCGGGAAACTTTGAATAACTCGATACAACACTTCGCCCTCTTTTAATGAGGAGTGTTATTTCCTCTACAGAGGGAATAATATTGTCAAATTCAAATCCGGTTAGCTCAGTGAATTTTTTAATTGAATGTTTCATCTTTGCCAGTTTATATAATTCGATAGTTCGAATCATAAACCCAGTATCCTTGCCGTTCTCTTCAAACGGTATGAACTTGTAATTAAATATATATGATAGATTTTCATCTTTGTAGAATGATACTTCATTCATAACCTGTATCCTTTTTCGGTTATATATAGGCGTATAAATTCAACATCTATTTTATTTAATTGATGTTTTTTGGTTTGTTATTTATTTGAGATGGAATTTAATTTATCATTAAAATAAATCTATAACTAAATTTATATAGCTATATTGATTCTCTGCATGATTTTTTATTTTCTACCCATTTACGTATTTCCGCTGCATCAAAGACAAAGAAACCATCCTCTAACTCAAAAGGCTGCGGTATCTTTTTATCTTTAACCCAACGGTGCAACGTTGAGTCAGATATACCCAGAAAATCAGCCGTATGGCGTTTACGTGCATTGCCAATCTCAGGGTATGGGCTTGTATTTTTCATGCGTGGATTTTTCTGCTTCGTCATGCTGCCTCTAGCCTCCCTATGTTATGCCTATCTCTTCTGTGACGTGTTGAGAGCATTCTAGAGGCTGAGAATCACTATATCCACTAAGAATGTAATCCATTAAAAGAATGATAAAATCCACTAAAACTTTTTTTAATCCATTGAAAAATTAGGCTAATAATTGAATTTCAAAGATCATAGCTAAAATAAAAATAATATATAAATATCAATATGTTATTGAGTTTTTTATAATGATAGTGAGTAGAGTTGGCAAATAATGACAATCCCATGTCATACTTTGGCTAAGACTGCATAAAACCAAATAAAACCAAATAAAACCAAATAAAACCAAATAAAACCAAATAAAACCAAATAAAACTGAGCAATATTTATCGTTATTGCCCGTTATTGCCCGTTATTGCCCATCACTATTCATCATCATTCGTCATTATTGCTTACTTTGTAAGCAATAATATTCTCATGCAGGTTTATGATGATTTAACCGCTTATTGTTTAGTAAGCTAACTATTCATCTTGTCCATTTAAATAGTAATCAGCATCGCTTAGTTTATTAAAGAATGTGGTTCTCCCAACACCCACTAAAAAATCAGGCTTTTTCATATTCTTAACTAACTCTTTGATGTCATTGTAGATGTGTTGTTTAATGGGATCGCCTATTGCGCCGTAATGGTCTGATGGCTGACAGCCGTTTATGCTTTTTTCCTGAAGCAGTAATACAAGCAGCCCGATTAATTTGGAAGTTCCTTTTTGCTCATCATTTTTTCGGTATTGTCCCTGGCCTTTTTTATTCTGTAGTGCAATTTTTTCAACTAATGCTCGTCCACCAAAGATCTTGATGTATTCTTCCCATCCACCATTTTTTTTGTGCTCTTTGTATATATTGTCTACAGCTTGCTCTATTCTTGACGCAATGGCCTCTGGGATATTTTCTATTAAGCTCAGGCATTGATATGCAGCACCAAACACAATATCCGAATCAATGACAGTATTTGTATGAGTTTTTTTTTCTCGGAACAAGCTGAGGGCGTTCAAATTACTTAAGATAGCACCTCTTACATTACGAACATTTTTTAAATACTCCTCTGGTATGTTTGTCATTGATGTATAAGGGTCTAAACCATAGATTGAAAGGGCTACAGCATTAGGGGTAGCAGTTCCTTGTGAGGCAAATAATTTTAATACATCAATTTCAGGTACTGTCATACAAATTTCCTTTTAATTTGTTTTATTGGAGTAATGTTGTAGTCCTCGCCTTTCTCCAGTGCTACCAGAAAATCACACCATTGAGCTAACGCGGCTTTGCGTTCATCAAAGTAATCATGTCTGTTATAGATGCCCTCAACGCCTTTTATTCGATGATTTAGGCAACGTTCAGCCACAAACGGATCAACACCTAACGCGGCTAAGTGGGTTCTGGCGGTTCGTCTAAAGTCGTGAATAGTGAAGTTAGGTATATCAGGTGGCAGTTCTCGTCTTACTTTGGCAAGCGCAACGGGTAGAGTGCTTTCCTGAATATGTGGGATCATGCGATGTTGCATTTTCCTAGCTGGCAGAACGTATTGACTACCACAAGCCATAGCCTTTAATTCCATAAACCAATCGATAACTTGTGGACATAGAGGAATATCTACCGCATCACCGTTTTTACTACGCTCTGCTGGGAAATACCAAACACCATTAGCAAAATCGAATTCCTCCCAACGAGCAGCGCATAGCTCCATTTTGCGCAAACATAGAGCAAGCAGTATTTTAAAACTGATTTCATTCTGGCGGCTGATTGTGGATGTTCTGAACGTTCTGAGCAAAATGATCAATTCTTCTCTGGTTAGCCACCTATCGCGTGATACTTCTTTCCCGCCAGCGTCCGCAACCTCAAATGCTGAACAGGGGTTTACATCAATGAGCTGACGCCTAATACCATAATCAAATATGCGCCTAATCCACCGTAGAACATCTGTTGCTATAGTAGGTGCGCCTCTATCTACAATACTCTTGAGCATTTCATCAATATGACGGGGTTTCACATCCTCGATCTTCATATTGCCGATACGAGGATTAATATCTTTGTCTATTCGTCTGCGGAGTATGTCGGGGTGTTTCCAGCGTGGTAGTATCTGGCGCTCGAAGTATTCTGCTGCTAAGTCTGATACCTTTATAGCGTTCTTTTCGGCATCAATCTTTGCCAGTGCTTCGGCCTTGCGTTCCTGTTTCTCCATAGCAACGTCATAACCCAAAGAAACACGCGCTGATAGCTCTCTGGTTAGCTCCCTTGCTTTTGATAGTGATAGGTCAATGTATGAGCCTATCAGGACGGCACGACGTTTCCCTGCAAATTTATATCTAAATCGCCAAACAGGGTGCTGATAGTTTTCTCTATAGCATAAATATAAGCCGTTACCGTCCGCTTTCCCTTCGAACCGTTCACCTGACTTTATCCATGCTCTTATTTGTTTATCTGTGAGCTTTGGCATTGTGCAATTTCCAATATAAAAATGGGTGGGTACACCTAAAGCACATTCGTAATAGCTAGGTGTACACCTAGGTGTACCCGATAATCATGCGCTATTGTGATTCGTTCTGCAATGCTCTGATAGTAAAAAAGCCAGTCAATACAAGGTATCTTCTGGCTTTGTGATATGTTGTGAATCGTTAAGAAATACTATTCAATATTTTGAATCTGCTCGCGCATCTGTTCAATCAGTACCTTCAGCTCAATCGCTGAATTCGTCACATCTGCATTAATTGATTTTGAAGCCAATGTATTCGATTCGCGGTTAAATTCCTGCATCATAAAATCCAGTCGGCGGCCGACGGCTTCTTTTTTCTTCAGGATATTACGCGTTTCTTTGACATGGGCATCCAGACGATCCAACTCTTCTGCTACATCAGTACGCTGGGCTAATAAAATTAGCTCCTGGTCAAGGCGGTTATTATCTAACTGAATTTGTGCTTCTTCCAGCTTGGACTGTAAGCGCTCGCGCTGCCATTGTAGGATTGCCGGCATTTGTTCTCGAACTTTAGCCACTTCTACAATTACCGCATCTAAACGTTGTTCAATCAGTGTCTTGAGCGCTTGTCCTTCGCTCTCACGGCTCTGGATAAAAGAATCCAGCGTCAGATCTAATTCCGCCAGCAATTGTGTACTGATGGCATCTAAATCCTGCTCTTCGGCAGACATCACGCCCGGCCAGCGCAGGATATCCACCGGATTAATTTCACCTTCATTATTCTGCTGTTTAACCCAGTTTGCTGCTTCAACCAGTTGTTTTGCCAGATTTTCATTCAGAATCAAAGAACCCTGGGTAAGGGTATCCAGCTCAAAACGCAGGTTACATTCCACTTTGCCGCGCGTCAGGCGGGAACGGATGCGCTCACGGATGACAGGTTCAAGGCTTCTGAATTGCTCTGGCAGGCGAATATAGGTTTCTAAGTAACGTTGATTGACAGAACGCAGTTCCCACGCTGCATTACCCCAATCTCCCCTGATATCTCTCCGTGCAAAAGCAGTCATACTACGGATCATAATTCGTTCCCAATTTATAAAATGATGCGCGGATTATAGCGCTCCGTGTAGATGCAGGATAGGCATTCGCCGCTTTAGGCCGTATAATGCGCCCCTAAAATGTACGAACAACGGAGATCACACTATGAGCTTAGTAGGAAAGCGTCCAGCGGGAAGGTCAGCAGGGCAGGTGCGTCCTATTAAAATGACCCGTCATTACACCAAACATGCGGAAGGCTCTGTTCTGGTGGAATTTGGGGATACCAAAGTGTTATGCAATGCCTCCGTTGAAGAAGGAATTCCCCGTTTCCTGAAAGGCCAGGGGCAAGGCTGGATCACCGCTGAATACGGCATGTTGCCACGGGCAACCAATAGCCGTAATGCACGCGAGGCTGCCAAAGGCAAGCAAACAGGCCGCACGATGGAAATCCAACGCCTGATTGCTCGTTCATTACGTGCTGCCATCGACTTAAAAAAACTGGGTGAATTCACGATTACGCTGGATTGTGATGTGATCCAAGCGGATGGCGGTACTCGTACTGCGGCTATTTCTGGCGCTTGTGTGGCACTGGTCGATGCCCTAAATAAGCTGGTTGCGCAGGGCAAACTGAAAGAAAGCCCACTAAAAGCAATGGTTGCGGCAGTGTCTGTTGGTATTGTTGAGGGTGAAGGACGTTGTGATCTGGAATATGTCGAAGACTCTGCGGCTGAAACTGATATGAATATCGTCATGATGGATGATGGCAGAATGATTGAAGTGCAGGGTACGGCAGAAGGTGAACCGTTCAGCCATGATGAATTGCTCTCACTGCTCTCATTGGCCAAAGAGGGATTGGATACGATTTTCAAAGCGCAGCGAGATGTGTTAGAACAAGATCCATTAAAATAATAAATAAATCAGGCGGCTGAAGAGTCGCCTTTTTTATATCTGCAATAAATTTACCTGTAATAAGTTTACCTGTAATAAATAGTAATGAATGACAAGAGATCAAAGAGGAGAAACGCCAATGAAAGCCTATCAGCGCGAATTTATTGAGCTGGCACTGGAAAAACAGGTGCTGAAATTTGGCGAATTTACGCTGAAATCGGGTCGCAAAAGCCCATACTTTTTTAATGCGGGCCTGTTTAATACCGGACGTGACTTGGCGTTGATTGGTCGTTTCTATGCAGCTGCGTTGCTAGATAGCGGAATTCAGTGCGATTTGCTGTTTGGACCGGCTTATAAAGGCATCCCGATTGCAACCACTACCGCAGTGGCATTGGCTGAACATCATGATATTGATATGCCTTATTGCTTTAATCGCAAGGAAGCTAAAGATCATGGCGAAGGTGGATCATTGGTTGGTAGCCCTCTGCAAGGTAATGTTGTGGTGGTGGATGATGTCATTACCGCAGGTACGGCGATTCGTGAGTCGATGGAAATCATTAAACAACATGGCGCAACGTTATCCGGTGTGATTTTGTGTCTGGATCGTCAGGAACGTGGGCGTGAAACGCTTTCGGCGATTCAAGAAGTTGAGCATGACTACCATTGTCAGGTCTTCTCTATTATTACTTTAAGTGATTTGGTGAGTTATTTACGCGAAAATCCAGAGATGCAATCCCATTTGGAAGCGGTGGAAGCTTATCGCAAAGAATACGGTATTTGATGGCTGGAAAATGTGGCTCGTTAGTAACCTATAACCTATGAATTGGGTTGAGCGAAAAAAATCCCTCGCCCAAGGATGGGCGGGGTGAGTAGTAGAAATGGCATCTATCTATATGGTAAGGATTGTGACAATGATGCCATTATTAAGTCACTTAGTAGTGAACTCAATGAGCTGGAACATATTAACACAACCCGATAAAAAATCCGCACGTTATCATTCACTGTATAAGGATATGAACTTACGATACTGCGATAAGCTATTGTAGTGGATTAGATTATTGCAGTTGGGTCAATATCAATGGCCAGCGTACTTCAAATTCAGTTGTCGGGCGATAGCGAAATTCAGAGCGAACAAAACGGGAAAGCATCCCTTCACAAAACGCCAGTAACTGTGATGCCAACACAGATTCTTCATAAGCAAATCCCCGCCCATCACGGATTTTTCTCTCTTTTAAAATTTGGCGAAGTTGCATTTCAATTCGCTCAAATAGCTGGTTGATGCGATTTTGCAATCTGTCTTGTTCGAACATTAGGGCATGACCGGTCATAATACGGGTCAGCCCCGGATTCCTTTCTGCAAAACCCAAAAGCAGGATGAGAATTAACCGAATACGTGTGATGGTGTCCTTTTCGTCTTGCAGGATCAGATTGATACGTGAAATTAAGGAATCTTCAATAAACTCAATCAAGCTGTCAAACATCCGGGTTTTGCTCGGAAAATGACGGTAAAGGGCTGCTTCAGAAACACCAACGTTTGCGGCAAGTTTTGCAGTAGTAATACGTTGGCTGCCATCACTGGATTCCAGCATATGTGCTAATGCCTGCAAAATTTCCTCACGCCTATTTTTCTTTTTTGTACGTTCTTTTTCTGCCATGTCTGGTAAGACCCCTGCTAAAACAGCAAAACAAATCCGGCTATTTTTTGCCACAACGTTATTGCTGTCAAAAGCTATTGCTGTCAAAAACTATTGTTGTCACAAACATTGTGGGCAAAAAATATGAAAATCGATTGACGGTATCAGGCCTTATGGAAAGTTATTGACGACCGGAATGGCCAAATCCACCACTGCCGCGCTGGCTCGTTTCAAAATCTGCAACCAAATTAAATTCGGCCTGTACAACGGGTACAAAAACCATCTGGGCGATGCGTTCACCTGGTTCGATGATGAAAGTTTTATCACCACGGTTCCAAACGGAGACCATCAATTGTCCCTGATAATCTGAATCGATAAGTCCCACTAAATTACCCAGAACAACGCCATGTTTGTGACCCAGACCAGAGCGGGGGAGAATAACTGCCGCCAATTGTTCATCTGCAATATGGATAGCAATCCCCGTTGGCAGAAGTTCGGTTTGGCCAGGAGCCAGTTCCACTGCATTATCCAGACAAGCACGTAAATCTAAACCCGCAGAGCCAGGTGTAGCATAAGTCGGTAAAGGAAATTCTTGCCCGATGCGGGGATCAAGGATTTTAACGTCGATTTTTTTCATCATAGCGTTTGAGTATCTCGTCTAATAAGCGGTGGCTGAGTTGTAATTTACCACTGTGGGGTAAATGAACACTACCATCATGCCAGAATAGATGTAATGCGTTAGTATCACTGTTGAAACCGTGTCCGGCCAGCGATACATCATTCGCGCAAATCAAGTCCAGATTCTTCTGCTTGAGTTTTCCGCGAGCGTATTCTTCCACATTCTGGGTTTCGGCTGCAAATCCAACGACAAATGGACGATTTTTTTCCATGGCCGCAACGCTCGCTACAATGTCAGGATTTTTCACCAGTGTAAATGTGATTTCATCACCCTGCTTTTTGATTTTCTCTGTTGAGATTTGCTTAAAACGATAGTCAGACACGGCCGCGCAACCAATAAAGATATGCTGTGAAGTTACGGCAGCTTGAACCTGTTCATTCATTTCCAGTGCACTACTGACATCAATGCGTTTAACGCCTTGTGGTGTGGGTAAATTAACGGGACCGGTAATTAATGTCACCTCAGCGCCACGCTCTGCCGCAGCTTGTGCAATGGAAAAACCCATTTTACCGGAGCTATGATTGCTGATGAAACGGATGGGGTCCAGGGCTTCACGGGTTGGTCCTGCGGTAATAGCGATGCGTAGACCAGAAAGATTTGGCTCGGTGTTGAAATGTTGTATTGCCCGTTCGACGATAGTCATCGGTTCCAACATTCTCCCTGGCCCTACATCACCACATGCCTGGCTGCCTTCATCGGGTCCCCAAACCAATACATTACGCTCTTTAAGCACGTTCAGGTTATCTTGGGTGGCCTGTGCACGGTACATTTGTTGGTTCATTGCGGGGGCAACAGCAATAGATGCAGCGGAAGCCAGGCAGATTGTGGTGACTAAATCATTCGCCATGCCTGCGGCCAGGCGAGCCAGCAGATCAGCAGTGGCGGGCGCGAGAATAATTAAATCAGCCCATTTTGCCAGTTCGATATGCCCCATAGCGGCTTCGGCTGCGGGGTCTAGAAGATCATCTGAGACGGGATGACCAGATACTGCCTGTAAGGTCAGTGGAGTGATGAAAGCTTCGGCTGCGGGAGTCATGACAACGCGTACCTGGGCACCACGGTCACGTAAACGGCGCACCAATTCGGCAGTTTTGTAAGCGGCGATCCCTCCACTGATTCCAAGGACTATTTGTTTATCAGAAAGTTGTTTACCGGAAAGCGGATTATCAGAAAGTGGTTTGCCGGAAAATCCTGTCATTTTGATTGTCCAGATGTCAGTTGCAATTCCTTAAGATTCTATCACAAGAAAATATTGCGTTGAGAACCTTCCCTATTTAGCCAGCCAAAAATGGCAAGTTTGCGAAGCGCTGCGCAAGCCTCGCAAGTCGAGCTAGCGATGATTTTTTCATCATGGGATAGTAGATGTGTAAATGTAGGCGCATGAATATATAACTGTATAAATATAGTGGAAGAATGGATATAGCCAGCGAGTGAATATTGATTGATAGCACCCATTGTTATGGGGGTTATAGGGCAAAGGATATTGACGGTGGGGGGAAGTATTATGGATTTAACGCTAATGGAAAGAAACGATGAATCGCATTTAAACCTTCTTCCCCGGGAGAAATTACTGGCTTATGGGGCGGTTTCCCTAACGGATGCGGAGTTATTGGCTATCTTTTTGCGCACGGGAACCCGAGGCGTTCCGGTCGTACAAATGGCAGAATATCTGCTGAACTCATTTGGTTCTCTTTATCACCTTCTGTCCGCTGATTACGCAGACTTTTGTGCACATAAGGGCATGGGGCTATGTAAGTATGTTCAATTGCAGGCGATATCTGAATTGGCAAAGCGGTTTTTTTCCAGTCAATTTATCCATGAAGATATCATGAGCAGCCCCACGATAACCCAGAATTATTTGCAGGATTTATTATCCTGGCAAGATCGGGAAATATTTGTGGTGCTGTTTTTAACTAACCAAAATAAAGTTATCTGTCATGATGAAATGTTTAAAGGAACGATAAACAAAGTTGAAGTTCACCCTCGTGAAATTGTGAAACAAGCGGTTAAAGTGAATGCCGCATCAATTATTCTGGCTCATAATCATCCTTCCGGTAATCCAGAACCTAGCTTGGCAGATAAATTGGTGACAGAAAAAATTATTGAGGCTTGTGACTTGGTTGGCGTTAAAGTTTTGGATCATATCGTCATTGGTAAGCAATCTTGTGTCTCATTTATGGAAAGAGGTTGGATTTAATGCCGTTTTTTCGCGATACGATCAGATCTTAGTTGTTCGGGACTTGAGCATCAGCGAATGAGGGCGTATACTACGCCACCTTTGAGGATCTTGGGTTTGACGAGAAGAGCCTATCTCAGTAAGTTTTTTTACTGGGAAAATGTGAGTCTTTTCAGTGACGTTCTTTTCAGTAACCTATTTTCAGTAAAGAAAGTTTGCTGAGATGGGCTCCTAAGCCTGACGAGGCGGTCACACCCAATACAAAGCTCGAGCTGATTTGATTTTTGGAGAATAGACATGTCCCGAGTCTGCCAAGTTACTGGCAAACGTCCGGTGAGTGGTAACAACCGCTCCCACGCATTAAATGCGACTAAGCGTCGTTTTCTGCCTAACCTGCACTCTCACCGTTTCTGGGTTGAGTCTGAGAAACGTTTTGTAACTCTGCGTGTATCTGCTAAAGGTATGCGTGTGATTGACAAAAAAGGCATCGACACAGTTCTGGCCGAACTGCGTGCCCGTGGCGAGAAGTACTAAGGAGCTGAAAAATGGCTAAAGGTATTCGCGATAAAATCAAGCTAGTTTCTTCCGCTGGTACAGGTCACTTCTATACCACTACGAAGAACAAGCGTACTATGCCTGAAAAACTGGAAATGAAAAAATTCGATCCAGTTGTTCGTCAGCATGTTATGTACAAAGAAGCTAAAATTAAATAATTTTAGTGAATGATAAAAAGCCCAGCATAATGCTGGGCTTTTTTATATCTGTTGATAGTGCCACTGTAGCTTATTTTAAATTGGTTATGCGTGTAGACCAATGCATTGTTCAGTTATACTCCCGTTTTTTCAATTATGAACCGTCAGGTGTAGCGCTAAAATGGTTAGAAAGACCTTGAATATCTTACATACAGAATCATCGTGTGGTTGGGGAGGGCAGGAAATTCGTATCCTGACAGAATCTCAGGGCATGATACAGCGTGGACACCATGTGGTTATCGTTTGTTGTCCAACTTCAACCCTTTACCGTGAAGCTCATCATTACGATGTGCCTGTTGTTGCGCTCCCAATTGAAAAAAAACGTCTTTCGTGTCTTCGGGCGATGCGTCATTGGTTAAAAACTGAAGGTCGCCAGTTCGATGTAATCAATACCCATAGTTCTACTGATTCCTGGCTGGTGGCTGCGGTATGTGCCACATTAAAAGGTATGCCTGCGATAGTCCGAACCCGTCATGTTTCGACTCATGTTTCAAAATCCATTGCGACTCGTTGGCTGTATTTGCACGCGGGTCAGCATATTGTGACAACCGGGGAAAAACTGCGCCAATATCTGCATTTACATAATGAGTATCCTCTATCTCATATGACCTCTGTGCCGACGGGGATCGATTTGTCACGTTTTCATCCTGAAAGTCAGTCCTCAAGTCGTCAGCGTATTGGCATCAAAGACAAGCCAACACTGGGCATTGTTGCCACAATGAGAACGTGGAAAGGCCATCGTTACCTGCTTGATAGTTGGAAAATTCTCCATCAACGTTATCCTGATTGGCAATTGCTGTTTGTGGGAGATGGTCCTCAAAGAAAGAATTTGGAGCCGCGAGTTCACCAGGAAGGACTGACAGAGAGTGTCATTTTTCTTGGTAATCGCCAGGATGTTCCTGATTGCTTAAATGCAATGGATATCTTTGCTCTACCTTCGTTTGGTAATGAAGGTGTACCTCAAGGCATCATGCAGGCAATGGCATGTGGATTGCCGGTTGTCTCTACCTCGGTAGGCGCGATTACCGAAGCTGTAATTGATGGCGATACAGGGTATATTATCGAACCTAAAAATGTCGAACAATTAACAGAAAAATTAGATTTATTAATGCATGATGCAGGGCTACGTTTACAAATGGGAGAGGCTTCACTGCGACGGGCAACTCATTTATTTGGCATGGATAATATGTTAGAAAAAATGGAGTCTGTTTTTTATTCCAGTATAGAAAGTAAGCGGTAATATTTTGTTTATATTATTTTTATCTGTATTGGCAGAGTCATTGATGCTTTTTATTAACTATTTGAAATGTCATTGGCTTTATTTTTGTATGCCTGTTGTGCTTATTAACTGTAAATAGAACAGTGACTCACTTTACTGTATAGTACCTAAAGTGATCCAGTCTTTGGATTGATAATTTAATATTCATTATTATGCAACCCCAAAATATTCTAATCATCAATATCGCCCGTTTTGGTGACACCTTGCTAATAACGCCGGTTATTCGCGCCCTGAAAGAAAAATGGCCAGAGGCAAATATTGATATATTTGTGCATAAAAAGACGAAAGAAATCCTTGAAAATATCGATTTAATTAATAAATTGAAAGATTTTTCAAAAGGCAAGGCTAAATGGTGTGGCTGGTTTTCTCATCGGCACTATGATCTGGCATTCGTCTATGGCCAGGATAAACTCTTATTGCAGTATGCCAAACGTGTAGCCAATTTGACCGTTTATTTTTCGGATACCCCTGGTAAAACATCAAATGAGTATGCTATAGCAAGGCCCGGAGAACTTATGCCTGCCCAACAGGAAAGGGCACTGTTAATCGATTCACTTGGGGTTGAAGTAAGTAATTGGCGTTTGCAGTATAGTGTAAGCCTGCATGAAGCGGAGTACGCCCGAGATTTGCTTCAACGGCAAGGGATAGAACGACAATTAAAAATTGGTTTTCAGTTACAGAGTTTCCCGGCAAAAGCCTATCGTGATTGGCCTGTAGAACACTTTTACGAATTAGCTAAACATATTTATCGAGATTATCCGCATGCGCATATATTACTATTAGGCAGTAAAGAGGGTGAGGACAGTGCGCGAATGCTGGCTGAGAAATTGGGCACAAACAGATGCTCATCATTAGCGGGTAAGACTACGATGCGGCAAAACGCGGCAATCATGAGTCAACTTAATTTGTATGTGGGCGTTGATACTGGAACAACTCATCTGGCCGGGGCCTTGGGAATACCAATGGTTGCTCTGTATCACAGCTTTCACCCGGGACGTTTTCTCGCACCTCAGCAACATCCAAAATTAGTGGTAATTGAACATCCTGTAGATTATCGACAGGCAACGCGTCAAGATACAATGTCAGCAATATCGGTCGATCAAGTCTGGCATTCTGTTCAGAATTTGCTGGAAAATGAATGAAAGGATAATTCACCCAATGAAGATAGGATTTATCGATGTTACTGTTACCATGTCGTACGGTGGCATTCAAACGGCTGTTTGGGCGTTAGCTAAGGCGCTGACAGATGCGGGGCATGAAGTCCATATTTTCGGTGGAACTGGCGATATTCGGCCTGCATTAGGCGAAAGAAATATCCCTATTCATATTTTTCCATTTATTCCCAGAGAACGCGTGTTTAACATTGGACGCCGTTTCCAACGTATTGTTGAACGTTATTCTTTTGCCCGTCATGCCCGTGCAACAGTTATTGCTGAAAATTTTGATTGGGTGATTTTGACTAAGCCTTTTGATTTTTTCTGGCCCAGAATGATGCCTGAAACATCCCATACCCAGTTTTGTTATATGAGTGGTGGAACCAGTTTTTTTAAAGGGGATCGGGTATTGGGTAAAAAAATATCTGCATGGGTTGCATGTAGCCATTTTAATGCCTGGCAGATTCAGCATCATTTTAAGCAATTTCCCAGTATCATCTATAATGGGGTAGATATCGATAAATTCAAACCATCTGACTCGGATGTCCGAACTCGATTAGATATCAATGAGAAAACGTTCCTGTTAACGTTTGCTGGCAGGTTGGTTGGTTGGAAAGGCATGAAAGTCGCCATTGATGCAATGGCTTTGTTGCGGAACAAGGATGTAAAATTATTAATTATTGGTGAAGGTGAAGATTTGAAATCGCTTAAAAAGCGGGTTTCTACTTTGCAGCTAGAAAAATCCGTCATTTTTCATCCTTCTGTTGGTCATGATCAATTACCTGAATTTTATGCGGCGGGTGATGCCGGGATTTTCCCCAGTATTGGTGATGAAGCATTTGGTATTACTATTGCTGAAGCGATGGCGTGTGGACGGCCTGTGATTGCCAGCTATATTGGTGGAATACCGGAAGTGGTTGGTAATGAAGGCAGTGCTGGTATTTTGGTGACACCGGGTGATGCTATGGCTATTGCTGAGGCGGTAAATCATCTTTTATCTTTGCCGGATAGAGGCGAAAAGATGGGGAAATCTGCCCGCCAGAGGATTGAATCGATGTACACTTGGGAACATTCTGCTAGCCGTTTATTGAACGCCATAAAAAATAATGAAAATTGCGTATATTGATCCTTATCCTGTACCTGATTATCGGGTTGCATCACTACAAATTTTACAGAATGTAGATGCTTTTGCTCGTCAGGGGCATCGTGTTTTCCTGATTACCCCAAAAGGCCAAAGCCAGGTTGAGGAGATTCTTGGCAGGTCATTGCCACCTTCTGTGGAGCTAATTGCCCTGCACGATATACGCAGAAAATGGTATTTTCCGCTAAATACTCAGAAACTGTTTTATTTGCAAGTTTCGCGCTGGCTTAAAGAGCATCAAGTTGATGCCCTTTTTACCCGCAATATTAAAATGGCGAATTACCTGTTGTGTAATCATCCAGATACTCCTCATTTCTTTGAAAGCCATGAAGTATTTTCTCAGTCTTTTAGGGAATCCCATGATTTGCTCAATCGTAGAAACCAACGTAAGTATCATAAACTGAGAAAAATTGAGCAGCAGGTTTATGCGGATTCTAAGGTTGTTTTTGCCCTTACTTCACTATTACGAGAAGATATTTATAAGCAATACGGTGTCAAAACACCGATTGTTGTGGCTCCCGATGGGGTTGATATGCTGGCAGTTGAATCGGTGAAGCAGACAATTACCGGCAACGATGACAGCAATACTCTTCCTAAAAAAGTACTTTATTTGGGCAGCTTACATCGTTGGAAAGGTATCCCAACGGTAATGAAAGCCATGTCTTACCTGGATAACGTTGAACTGAATATTGCTGGTGGCACTACTGAACAAATTGAGCGATTGCGGCAGACGGCTAAACAGATTGGTGTCAATGATAAAATTAATTTCCTTGGTTTTGTCCAACCCAGAAAACGCTTTCAGGTTATTGCTGGTAGTGATATTTGTGTTCTGCCATTGACGAAAACCAGTATTGGCAGCCGCTATACCTCTCCTCTCAAGCTTTTTGAATATATGGCTATGGGTAAGCCTGTAGTTATTTCTGATTTTCCTTCCATTCGTGATGCCGTTGATGAAAATGCAGTAAATTTTGCTGATAGTGAAGATGCAGCGAGTTTTGCTGAACAAATTCAATGGCTGATTCATCATCCCGCTGAAATGATGGCTAAAGTTGACTATTCCCAACGGCTGGTTGCAGAACGTTTTAACTGGGATCAGCGTGCGAAGTTAATTATGGGCGTGATAGCGGAAAGATTGTCTCAGTGAATATCTTGCCCTGTTATCTCAATTAAATCTGGCTGCAAATGATACATGAAAACGGTATTGTAATCTGCTTAGATGCAATATTCTCAGAAACAATATCGTAGATAACGTATTCAAGGGGGTGGGTATGCCGGAACTACCAGAGGTGGAAACCAGTCGCAGGGGGATTGAACCTCACCTGGTTGGAAATGTGATCCAATATGCTGAGGTCAGAAATTCACGTTTGCGCTGGCCTGTTTCTGCGCAAATCATGGCGCTTTCAGACAGGCCTGTGCTGAGTGTCCAACGGCGGGCAAAATACTTATTGCTTGAGTTGCCGGAGGGCTGGATTATTATCCACTTGGGAATGTCTGGTAGCTTGCGTGTCTTGTTGGATGAACAACCCCCGGCAAAGCATGATCATGTCGATTTGGTTATGGCTGATGGTAAAATTCTCCGGTATACCGATCCCCGACGTTTTGGGGCATGGTTATGGAGCGACACTCTTGATGAGTGCTCTGTACTTGCTCATTTAGGTCCTGAACCTCTTTCTGATCAATTTGATGGTGAATACCTTTACACGGTTTCCCGCAACAAAAAAATGGCTGTCAAACCTTGGTTGATGGATAACAAAGTTGTGGTTGGGGTTGGGAATATCTATGCCAACGAAGCGTTGTTCGTTGCTCATATCCTGCCTGAACGTCCGGTGAATTCATTAACGCAGCAAGAAGCCTATCTCTTGGCCGATATAATCAAACAGATTTTACGTCGTTCCATTGAGCAAGGTGGTACGACCCTGAAGGATTTTCTGCAATCTGATGGCAAACCGGGATATTTTGCTCAGGAGTTGTTTGTCTACGGCAAGAAAGGTGAACTTTGTCCCGTATGTGGTGAGAAAATCGAGTGTGTAAAATTGGGGCAACGCAGTACATTTTTCTGTCGTCAGTGCCAGCATTAAACGGATTGGGGGCAGAGGATAATTGCCCCGCCTGATTGTTATTTGCCTAATTTCTTTAGCATTGCCTGTGCAGCTGGCTCTGACAGGAAAGATGAAACGTCGCCATCATGACGAGCAACATCCTTGATTAAGGATGATGAGACAAAAGACAGCGTTTGGGAAGGCAATAAAAAGACACTTTCCAGCTCAGGCATAAAGTGTCGATTCATATTGGCAAGTTGCCATTCATATTCAAAATCGGAAACAGAACGTACTCCGCGGATTAAGATGTTAGCCTGCTGCTTTTTGGCAAAATTGACCATCAGTTCGCTAAATCCAACCACATCGACATTTTCCAGATGAGCCGTGACTTCTTTTGCCAACGTGACACGCTCTTCCAAACTGAACATGGGACTTTTTCTATCACTATTAGCGATAGCCAATAGAACATGGTCAAACATGTTTGCGGCACGAGTAACAATATCAAGATGACCGTAAGTGATAGGGTCAAAGGTGCCGGGATAAATCGCTTTTCTTTTCATCGTGGTTTTTTACCCTTTGCCTGAATCACTTCCCAAAGTGCAGCGTATTTATTGAATGTATATTGAGCATTTACAATTGCCAATATCAGGCCTTGCTTACCGTCCAAAAAACCTGCCCTTAATAGCCAGGTTTTGAGAAATGCGCCCAGCGTATGGCTGATTATAGAAAAATAACGGATTTTTTTGCCTTGATCGTAGCGGTGCTTCGCCCAATCTCTTGCATAATTTAACTGTTTTTGCTGGAACTCCATCAGGTTACGGCAGGTCAAGTGACGCAGGTCTCCCCTGAGCGTCACGATAGATACGCCTTGAGTATCAAGGGATTCGTGAACCTGATTGTTATTGTATTGGTAACGTTCACGGCAATAAAGGCGGATAACCCTATCAGGATACCAGCCACTGTGTTTCATGAATCGGCCCATAAACAGATTGAGGCGTGCACAGCTATAGACTTTATTGTCATCAGGATTTGCCAGGACTTGTTCAATGGATGCTCTTAGTTCTGGCGTTACGCGTTCATCGGCATCAATCATAAAGATGTAATCACCGCTGGCATAGGATTGTGCGAGCTGCCGTTGCCGCCCGAAGCCGGGCCATTGGGCATTTGAATAGACTTTTGCACCCATTTCGCTGGCTATTCGGCAAGTGGTATCGGTACTGCCGGAATCCAGGATGATGATTTCATCCGCCCAATCCACAGAAAGCAAGCAATCGGCAATCACATCAGCAGCGTTTTTGGTGATCATGACAACGGACAGGCGTTTTTTGGCAATCATCAATGGCTCCTTGGCGGGAGGTAAGGTTCCAGTAATTTTAGCAAGCGTTGAAGTGCCCCTTGGTTTTCATGCAGGACTTCTGCGGCGTGGTGGCCGTAATAGCGTCGGTAATCTTCGTCTGTCAGCAGGCTATTGATAGCTGAACTTAATGATGGGCTATCCGTAACAGTAATCAATCCATCCGCTTTATGCAGCTTGGCACAAATATCTTTAAAGTTGAATGTGTGTGGACCCATGATAACAGGAATGGCGTGGGCCGCCGCTTCCAGTGGGTTATGTCCTCCGCGTTCTATCAGGCTCCCTCCGACAAAAGCCAGATCAGCTATACCATACAGGAGCATCAATTCGCCCATCGTATCGCCAATCACCACTTGCATATTAGTGTCAGGAATAGTGCCAGCACTGCGTAGTATCGCGTTTAATCCCGCTTTTTGGGTTAACTCAGTGGCCTTACCAAAACGTTCAGGATGGCGGGGTACTAGAATCAACAGCAGATCAGGAAATTGTTTAAGCAATTTGCAATGCGCATCCAGAATTATCGTTTCTTCCCCATCATGGGTGCTGGTTGCTATCCATACAGGGCGATGAGGTGCCCATTGGCGGCGCAATGTGACGGCTTTTGCCGCGAGTTCTGGTGTAACAGAGATATCGAACTTAAGGCTACCCGTCACGGAGAGCTGGGAACGTCTCAAACCCAATTCGATAAAGCGGTCACCATCTTCCTGAGTTTGTGCGGCGATCAACGTGATTTTATTTAAAATGGTTTTGATAAAGCTGCTAATTTTCTGATATCCCTCCGCAGAGCGGGCAGATAGCCTTGCGTTGGCGATAACCAGCGGGATTTCCCGTTGACGTAACTGGGTAATCAGGTTCGGCCATAGTTCGGTTTCCATAATGATCACTAACTTGGGATTGACGTGATCCAGAAAACGTTTCATTGAACCTGGCAGGTCATAGGGAAGATAGACATGGTTAACATCATTGCCGAGGGCAGACAGAACCCTTTCAGAACCTGTCGGTGTCATGGTTGTTATCGTAATGGGTAAAAAAGGGTAATGGTGCCGCAAGATCCGTACGAGCGGAATGGCCGCCAATGTCTCTCCAACAGAAACGGAATGCAGTAAGATCCCACCGGGTGCCACCTTTTTAGCGCAGAAGCCATAGCGTTCTCCCCAGCGTTTGCGGTACGCAGGCGACTTACGGCTGCGTAGCAGCAGACGTAACCAGATAATGGGTTGGATAAGGTAGAGAAGTACCTGATATAAGCGAAGCAACATTCTATCAAATTCACTGACATAGACTGCGGATATAGTACCACATTGGCTTGAAGAAAGTGTGTAAAATGCGGATATGTTGTGCACCAATGAATATACTTGATATCTAAAGATGGAAGGCGGGAGTTGCTGTCTTTAGAATATAATTAATAAAATTTCTGAATCAATCGAGAATATTGGAAACACAATGGGTAAACTATCCCCTGGGTTTAAAAAGATTCTGATCATAAAACTAAGACATCATGGTGATACATTGCTTATCACACCAGTTGTGAATACGTTGAAAGAAAATTTTCCTGATGCTGAGATTGATGTCTTACTGTACAAAGCAACAGAGCCAATGTTGATGAATTTCGCTCTCGTATCCCATATTTTTTCCGTTGATAGACAATGGAAAAAGGAAGGTATAAAAGCTTATATCACCCATCATTGGCGTTTACTGAATCAGTTGAGGAGAAGAAAATACGACATCGTCATTAACCTTGCTGATCAGTGGTATAGCGCCCTGGTATCTAAGATTTCTCGTGCCCCAACCCGTATCGCCTTTGATTTTCCCAAGCGACAAAACTGGTTATGGAAAGTCTGTTTTAGTGATTTGGTTTCTACTGAAGGAGAAGAATCTCTACATGTAGTTGAGCAGAATTTATCAGCACTGAAACCGATTAATCTTTCCAGTATCAATTTCGATGTAACAATGAGTTATAGTGAAGACGATTGGCATAAAGTAGCAAATCTTTTACAGATGGGTGGAATTCATCATCATTATATCGTTATCCATCCGGCATCACGTTGGTTTTTCAAGTGTTGGAATGATGAGAAAATGAGTGAAACCATTAATGCTTTGCAAGCAGATGGACATTCAATTGTGGTGACATCAGGAACGGAACCACGGGAAAAAGAGATGGTGGAAAAAATTTTATCTACCTGTAGTCAGAAAAATATTGTCTCTTTAGCAGGCCAGATTACGTTACCTCAGCTTGGGGCACTAGTTGCCCATGCCAAGTTGTTTATTGGTGTTGACTCTGTTCCTATGCATATGGCTGCTGCACTGAAAACGCCTTGTATTGCATTATTTGGACCCTCTAAATTAGCTTTCTGGAGTCCATGGCATGCTAATGGGGAAGTGATTTGGGCGGGGAATTACGGTAAATTACCCGATCCTGATGATATTGATACCAAAACAGATACTCGTTTTTTGGATCTTATCCCTACTGATGTCGTAATTACTGCTGCCCGGAGATATCTATCATGAAACCTATGCGCCTTGCTATTGTCCGGCAAAAATATCGGCCTGATGGAGGAGCGGAACGTTTTATTTCCAGGGCACTTGAGGCATTGGACAATGGCAGTTTGGAATTGAATGTAATTACTCGCTCTTGGGAAGGGAGTCGCAATCCTAATTGGCATGTACATTTAGCAAACCCGTTTAAATGGGGTCGGATTAGTCGCGAGAAGAGATTTGCTGACACTGCCAGATTCATTTGGCAAAAGGAGAAATTCGATATCGTTCAAAGTCATGAACGCATTGCCGGATGTGATGTATACCGAGCAGGGGATGGTGTTCATCAACGTTGGTTGCAGCAAAGATCACGGATCTTGTCATCCTGGAAAAGCAAATTGCTTTTTTCTAGTCGTTATCATCGTTATGTCATGGGAGCTGAAAAAACAATGTATCTCTCCCCTGAATTAAAAAAGGTTATTTGCAACTCTCAGATGGTTAAACGTGAGGTGATGGAAGATTTTGGTCTGCCCGATGAGAAAATTTCTGTTATCTATAATGCCATTGATCAGTCACAATTTTTTCCTGTTGGGGAAGCTGAACGGCTCGCGCTACGGCAAAAATATGCTATTCCTGCACAAGCAAAATGTTTTGTGTATGTTGGTTCTGGTTTTGAAAGAAAAGGATTGAAAGCTGCGATAGAAGCTATCAATATGACGGATGCTTATCTGGTTGTGGTTGGCCAGGATAAAGAAGAAAGTAAATATCAGCAGTTTGCCAACTCGCTTGGTTGTCATGAACGAGTTCGATTTCTGGGGGTACAGAAAAAGACATTACCATTTTATCAAATGGCAGATGGATTATTATTACCAACATTATATGACCCTTTCCCGAATGTTATTTTGGAAGCTATGGCATGTGGCTTACCTGTCATAACGAGTAACACATGCGGGGGCGCTGAATTCATTGTTTCAGGTGAGAATGGTTTTGTGTGTGATGCCCTCGATATTTCGGCTTTGGCGGAATCTATCTCTTTAGTGCCAGCAGACCATTTGACCAGTAGGATCTCAATGTTATCAAAAGAGAAAATAGTGAACCACACTCCTGCTTATTTGTCTCAGCAACTTATGGAACTGTATAATAAGGTGCTTTCCTTATGAAAGGGCATATTTTATTTATCATTGATGGATTACCGGGAGGAGGAGCTGAGAATGTTACAATTCGTTTGTGCCGTGGCTTGCAACAAAAAGGTTTTGGTATTACCTTGTTATCTCTCTCTGACAGATGTGAATATCCGATCCCAGATCATGTTGAATTAATCATTAATGCTGATGAATATAGAGGGCCTTTTAGAAGACAGACCGAAATTGTTCGCAGAGCTAAATCTATGGATAAAGTTTTGGCTAAAGTCTTTCTTCAAAAAGGTACACCTGTATTGGTGATATCTAACTTACATAAAACGGATCGTATTGTTGCAAAATCTAAGATATTGGCCGAGCTAAATGTATGGTTTTGTATTCACGGTGTGTTTTCAAAATCGTATCTTGATAATAAAACAGGGTTATCTCATTGGATTAAAAAATTGAAAATCCAACGTGTTTATCAAGATCGTAACTTAATTTGTGTTTCTGATGCTGTTGGTTTGGATTTGAAAGAAAAATTATCGTTGACCCCTAAAAAAATGGTCACTATTTATAATCCATTTAATCTGATTGAAATTAAAAATCATTCTTTGGAAACAAATCCCTATTCGGATGAGAATTATTTTCTTCATTTAGGGCGTTTCCACAATGTAAAACGTCACGACCGCCTATTGGATGCTTTTGCCAAAGCTGATCTTCCCTGTAAGTTGTTGATTGCGGGTCAGGGGGATGATGGTATGACTAAAGCAATTAAACAAAAAATTGAGGAACTTGGCTTACAATCTAAAGTTTTTCTAATTGGTTTTTTAGTGAATCCATTACCTGTAATACGAGGAGCTAAAGCTGTTGTATTAAGCTCTGATAGTGAAGGGTTAGGTAATGTTTTGATTGAAGCGTTGATTTGTCATACACCTATTGTCAGCACGAATTGTCCTGGTGGTATTAGTGAGATTATGGTGGGTGAGTTGGAACAATACAAATCTGAACTGACTTCTGGGTCATTAGCAGAAAAAATGCGGCTGGTTTATCAAAATCCACCAATCATTACAGAAGATATGTATAAAAAATTCGATTTGGAAATTGCGCTTAATCGTTATTTAAATTTGATACAGCAATAAGTATTACTAGAATTATTCTTTGAGAAGTTTTAATGATTGATAAAAAATTAAAAAAATTACGTTCAATAAACAGAAAGAAAAATTATTTATTTAAACAATTAAAATTTAATCTTGCTAAAGTTTTTATTGACACATGGAAGGTGAATGAATTTCATGTTGATAGTATAAAAAAAGTTCTTTTTTTACGAGATGATAATAAAATTGGTGATATGATCGTTTCTACTCCCATATTCAGAGCATTATCTGAGGGAGGATTTGAGTTACATGTATTATCAGGTTACTCTAATTACTGTGTTATTGAGAAGAATCCATACATAGATAAAGTTTACTTTTATCCAGATAAAACTAAAGAGATAATAAAACTCGGCTTGACATTAAAAAAAGAAAACTATGATCTTGTAATTGATATGGGAGATCAACTCCCTGTTATGTATCTATTGTTTATACGACTTGTTAATGCTAAAAATGTATTAGGGTTCAATAAAGATAAAATAAATATATATAATAAGAGTATAAAGTATTTTCAATACGAATCCCATATTACTGAACGATATAAATTTCTTATGAATAGCATGGGGATTTATGACTTTAATATGCAATATGATATACATATTCCGAACTCTGTTCAGAGTAAGGTTTATGATTTTTATGTAAAACTTCCAGGGAGATTAACGATTGTTATTAATCCTTTTTCCGCTGAAGAAAAAAGAGATCTTTCAAAAGAACAACTGATGGGAATAACGTCTTATATTAGTAAATCATATCCATCAACTAATGTTATATTGGTTGGGAAGACTAATAAACTACTAAACACGCTTTCATATTTAAATAGATGTATAATTAATCCATTTGATGATTTTCTTTCTGCTGTGGAAATTATAAAACATTCTGATTTGGTTATTTCACCAGATACATCAATTGTACATGTGGCTGCAGCATACGAAAAAAATACAGTCGCATTATATGGCAATGACAAGCATGGAAATTTTGTTAACAACAATGTGTGGGGACCAGGAAATAAAAATGCTATTCAGTTAACTCAAAATAAAATTAATAGTAAGATTAGTGAAATACCATTACATATTATTTTTGACACGATAGATTTTTTCTTAACTAGGCTGACTTTATCATGAATAAATCTGCATTTATCATCACAATTGATACTGAAGGTGATAATCTTTGGCAAAATAGTGGTCAGATCTCAACAAAAAACACGCATTATTTGCCAAGGTTTCAGAATCTCTGTGAGCGTTTTGGCTTCAAACCCGTTTGGTTAACTAACTATGAAATGGCAATGGATGGTAGCTATATCGAATTTGCCAAGGATGTGATCGCCAGAAATACGGGTGAAATCGGTATGCATTTGCATGCCTGGAATAGTCCACCTATTGTCCCTCTTACTGATGATGATATGCACTATAAACCATATCTGATTGAGTATCCTAAAGATCAGATTAAAGCAAAAGTTGATTTAATGACCCATCTTTTGGAAGATAAGCTCCAGACTAAAATGTTAAGCCACCGTGCTGGGCGCTGGGCATTTAATGAGTATTACGCACAATTATTAGTGGAATATGGATATCAAGTAGATTGTTCTGTTACACCAAAAGTTAATTGGAACTTTACCAAAGGTGATCCTAATGGAAATGGTGGAACAGATTATAGCCGTTTTCCTGATCATGCTTATTTTATGGATTTGCAGGATATTTCCAAAGAAGGACATTCTCCGTTATTGCAAGTCCCGATGAGTATTCAATATAAGCACTCTGCGGTTATGAACTTTATTAAGCAGAAATATGATCGATTGAGAGGAAAACAGCGTTCTCCATCGGTTAATTGGCTGAGACCAAAAGGTGAGAATTTGGCGCAGATGAAAACCGTTGTCCAACAAACTTTGTCTAATGGCAGTGACTATGTTGAATTTATGTTGCATTCATCTGAGTTTATGCCTGGTGGAAGCCCAACCTTTAAGAGTGAAGAGCAAATTGAACAGCTTTATCAGGATTTGGAAGGATTGTTTGGATTTTTGCGGCCTTTGGTAAAGGGGATGACGTTGGCCGAGTATTATAGATTGAAATGTAAATAATGAATGTTTGTTTTATGTGTCTTGAGCACAAATTTCATTGTGGACTTTTTATACCCATCCAACTTCAAGATGCGTGTTATATTTCCCGCGCAGCGGGGAAATATAAGGCATCGCGTTGTCTTGCGGATTGCAACTTGAAGTTTATTGAGTATAAAGTTAAATTATGAGGTTTTTTATTAAACGAGATGTTTTTTTATAAGTATTAATTTATTGAGGTATATGATGTTTAAAAGAAAAATAATGATAGTTGGTTTTGAACTCGGGGGGTTAGGTGGAACAGAAACAGTATGTAAAAAATTATATAATCTATTAAATGAAGATTCGGATATAAACTTTGTCTTTCTTAAGCAAGATAAGGAGAAAAAGAACCATGATTGGTTAAAAGACGTACCTTTCTCTATATTAGAGTGTTATCAAAAAAACACTCCTTTACGTAGATATATCTTCTCGTATCAATTGGCTAGGATAATAAAAAAACAAAATCCTGATATTATAATTTCAATTGATGCTATTAGTTGTTATATTTCTAATGTTGCTAATAAGTTAGTTTTTAGAAAAGTGAAAATATTCTCGTGGATACATTTATCCCTTTTTACTGCATATAAAGCAAAGTTTGTGTTAAAAGCAGAAAATCATTTATCTATTAGTAATGGTAATACAGAATATCTTATTAAAAATGGAGTTAGTAAAGACAAGATTTTCACTATATTTAATCCATTTTCGAGACAAGAAAAAACTATATTAAGACCCCAAGATGTAACAAAATTCATTTTTATAGGACGAGTTCTTGCAAAAGAAGGAAAGAATCTGCAAGAAATGTTCAATGCATTATCTATGGTAATAGGTAATTGGGAGTTACATATAATTGGTACTGGTGTAGTCGATGATATAAAATATTTAAAAAAACTGTCAGATAACTTGAATATTAACCAGAATATATTTTGGCATGGTTGGATAAAGGAACCTTGGGATTTCGTTCAAAAAAATGTTGTTGAAGTTTCAGCGTTACTCTTAACTTCAAAAAATGAAGGTTTTCCTATGGTTTTAGGAGAGGCTATTTCTTATGGTATTTATTGTATTAGCTCAGATTGTCAAACAGGAACAACTGATATTATAAAGCAATATAAAAATGGTGAATTATACCCAGTTGGGAATGTTAATGAATTATCTTATATATTGCAAAATATAATTTCAAAAAAAGAACTTCCAGAGTATAATGAAATTAAAAATACAGTAAATGACATATATGATGAAAGGTATATTTTGAGAATTAAATCGATATTAAATGTTAATGGTGAATAATTTTTTATTTTTCTATGAAGTGTAATGTTATTTTTTATCTATTTTTTCTGGCGACTCCAATATAAGATAGAATAATTTTTTTTATGATTTGATTTTAATGAAATAGTATTTTATGGGGTATTATGGAAAAGTTAAAAGTACTTCTTTCAGGATGGAAAGAATGCAATTTTGAACAGTATAAAGAAGCGCATGCTCTTTTTGGCGGATGTACATTAACACATCCCAATATTGTATCTTTTTTGGATAAACATCTTGATGGGCAGTTTGGTTTTTATATCAAAAAAACAGCATCTGGCGTTAAGGGTGCCTGTTTTTCTTTTAAAAACAAAAATCTGATTGAAGAAATGCAAACCAGATACCCAGTTTCATATGATGAAATTGTTTTCCCTATCGCAACAGATGTAAAATTATTTTTACCTATAAAATCGAAGAGATTATCACCTATTCATGAAAATAATTTTATCAATACGAGTTATAGGTCTCTTTTCAGTAAGCGCCAAATCTGCCTAATCAAAGACAGTTTTTCTTATAAAACCCGCCGCAATCGTAGCAACGAGATCAATAAATTTAAGCGTGCAGGAGGAGAAATTCGCTCTTCAAGTGAATTCAGCGCAGAAGAGTTGGTGGATATTTATATCGATCTGTACCAAAAGCGCTGGAATTACAGCCACTCGGAAGAACAGAAAAAGCATCTCCTTGAAATATACACTGAGCTTCGTGAGCATATATTTGGCAATGTGCTGCTGATTAACGGCAAGCCTTGTGCTTACGATCTTGTCTTGTGGGCAGAAAGCCCCAAATGGATCTCCTTTGATGCCATTAATGGGGGTTATGAACCTGAGTATGCCCATCTCAGCATTGGCAGTATCTTGATGTGGGTGAATATCCAAGAAGCAAAAGCACTGTGTCAACAGCAAGACAAAACTATGCGTTACTCTTTAGGTAACCCTACGTTTGAATACAAAAATCGTTGGTGTGAAATATTCCCACTAGGCAGAGTGCTTTTTTAATGTATCCTGCAAAAGCAGCATAACTTCCCCTGAAGTAATACCCTGCATCGTATTATCCGCCGATTTCAGGGGATGTTGCTCTTTGCCATATCCACCGATCAAACGAGGATCAGTCGGCCCAAATAGCGTAATATTGGGTCGATCAAGTGCCGCTGTAAGATGGCTTAATCCTGTATCAACGGAAACTACAGCTTGTGCCCCCGCAATAACATGTGCAACTTCGGCCAGCGTTAGTTTTGGCAGAACATCAACATGGGAAAACCCTTCCGCTAGCCGTAATGCCCGCTGATATTCATGTTCAGTGCCCCAAGGGAGTTTAATGCGCATACCCGTTGCCCGGAGATCTGCGATAAGCCGCTTCCAATGATTTTCAGGCCAATGTTTTTCATCGCGCGTTGTTGCATGAAGAAAAACGAGATAGTTATTTTGGCTACTGGTTTGCTGGTGCAAAAAATGGCAGGCGATGGCGTAATCACCTTGCCCTGACGGTTTTTTATAGCCCAGGCTCTCAGCAAATAAAGCTCGGGTGCGTTCAACCGCGTGTTGTTGCTTGCTGACAGCATGACAATGATCGTAGAAAAAACTGGCGATGGGTTCACGAATACTTTTTCGATCGTAACCATGTTTTGGGCCATGTGCCAGTCTGGTTACCAAAAAAGCACTTTTTAACAGACCTTGCGCATCAATGATGGCGTCATATTGGTGTTGTTGTAGTTGTTGCCGGAATCGTGCCCGTTCTTCACGAATATCTTTTCTGAACCAATTTTTTCGCCAACGGCGAATAGCCACAGGGATCACATTTTCGACCGCATTGTGCCAGGTTGGAATTTGGGCAAATCCTTCTTCCACTACCCAATCAAATTGAATGTCAGGAAACTGCTGTTTTGCATCAGTTAATGCTGGCAGAGTATGTAACACATCCCCCATCGAAGATGTTTTTACCAGTAAAACACGCATTAATTTTGCTTCTCCGCCTGTAGCCGTTTTTCTAATGAAGATAGAACCTGTTCAGGTTGAATATCGATCAGGCTTTGGTGATAGCCGCCGTCGCTGTCGCCTTTTCTGATTTTGTGATAGCCCGTAATCAGGCGGAGCACTTCAGCCTTATTTGATAGTGGCGGGGTAAAATCCGGGCTACTTGGTCCATATAATGCTACCAGAGGACGGTTTAAGGCCGCCGCTACATGCATCAAACCTGAGTCATTTGTGACGATGGCGTCACAGCCGGCGATGACATTTACCGCTTGTTCAAGCGAGGTTTTTCCTGCCAGATTGAGACAATCTTCGCGGGCATCATCGCTTAAAAGTGCGCGAATATCTTCACCTGCCGGATGATCTTTGTCAGAACCAAACAGCAAAATTTGATAGCCTTTTTGGGTAATTAACTTTTCGGCAAGAGCGGCATAGTGATAATGTGGCCAGCGTTTGGCTGGGCCGAACTCAGCACCAGGGCAGAAGCCAATAATAGGGCGGTGATCAGAGATATTGAAGGCTGAGGTTGATTCTGCAATATCTTCGTCATTGACACTTAATCGCGGCCATAACAAAGATTGTGGAAGATCATCGGCGCTACGTATATTTTTCCCTTCATACGCGAGAGCGACATAACGTTGAACCATGAGTGGAAACGCACTCTTATTCAGGACTCGGATATCATTTAGCAACCCGTAACGCATCTCGCCGCGCCAGCCTGTACGTAGCGGGATATTGGCGAAGAAAGGAACCAGCGCAGATTTGAATGAGTTGGGCAATACATAAGCACGATCGTATCTATTTTCACGCAATGCCAGACCGAGGCGTCGGCGTTCACCCAAGGCAAGGGCACCATGACCCAGCGGCATAGCCAATGCCTGATGCACTTCTGGCATTTTTGCCAGTAATGGGCGACACCATGCAGGTGCCATCACATCAATTTCCGCACTGGGGTACAACGTTTTCAAAGTACGGTAGAGGCTTTGTGACATCATCATGTCACCCACCCATGATGGGCCGATCACCAATATCTTCATAGAGGTCGATTAATTATCCTGATTGAGCCATTGCATATATTCAGCGACGCCTTCGGCAACCGTCTTGAACGGTTGTTGATAGCCAGCAGCGCGGAGTTTTGTCAGATCTGCTTGAGTAAAACTCTGATAACGGCCTTTTAATTTTTCCGGAAAGTCGATGTATTCCACGGTTGGGGATTTTTCTTTATGGAATGTAATCACAGCATCTGCCACAGCCTGAAAAGATTCAGCGCGGCCTGTTCCACAGTTAAAAATGCCGGAAACGCCATTTTTCCAGAACCACAGATTGACAGCGGCAACATCACCGACATAGATAAAATCGCGGCGGAAATTCTCACTGCCAGTAAATAACTTCGGATTCTGTCCCTGGTGAATCTGGTTATTTAAATGGTAGGCGACACTCGCCATGCTGCCCTTATGCCCTTCGCGCGGCCCGTACACATTGAAATAACGGAAGCCGCAAATTTGGGAATCCGCGTGAGGCAAAATATCACGAACATATTGATCAAACAGGAACTTGGAGTAGCCATAAACATTGAGAGGTTTTTCATATTGGCGCTCTTCAATGAAATTGTCACTGCGGCCGCCATAAGTCGCCGCAGAAGAGGCGTACAGGAAGGGGATTTGGCGCTCAAGGCAGTAATGCAGCACATCTTTAGAGTACTGATAATTATTGTCCATCATATACTTACCATCCCATTCGGTTGTGGATGAGCAAGCCCCTTCATGGAAAATGGCATCAATAGCACCTAAATCGTCACCCGCCACGATGCTGGCGATGAAGTCTTCTTTATCTATATAATCGGTGATATCCAAATCAACCAAATTGACGAATTTTGTGCCATCTTTCAGGTTATCAACAACCAGAATATCCTTATAGCCTTCGTCATTCAGTGCTTTGACAATATTGCTGCCAATAAACCCTGCGCCACCAGTGACAATAATCATTTGGCCCACCTCTAAATAGTCAGTTCACTTTATACCCAATAGATGTCAAATTGCAGCGATAAAGCTGCAATTTGACATCTATTGGGTATATCTTTGCTGCGTATAATAGCACTTAACCCTACTGACGACAGCAGCTTAACCAGGGGAATGTCCTGAAATTTTGCTGTATGCCAGGCTCTGGGCCGTGATCAGCTTTACAAAGTTGATATTATCTTGCTCGTTATGTCGTCACTGGCAGGATCTATCAGTAAAATACACCACGCCTTTCACTTAGTTAGGGATTCAGGAGAGAAACATGTCAGCGTCGTTTTATCAGAAAATGAATGAGCAGTTGGAACAAACCCGCTCCGAAGGGTTATTCAAAAGTGAGCGTATTATCACTTCTGCTCAGCATGCCAATATTGCTGTTGCTGAGGGTCACCAAGTCGTTAATTTTTGTGCCAACAATTACTTAGGTTTGGCCAATCACCCTGACCTGATCGCGGCGGCAAAAGCAGGCATGGATAGCCACGGTTTTGGTATGGCATCCGTGCGTTTTATCTGTGGTACGCAAGATGCCCATAAAGAATTAGAAAATAAACTTGCTGAATTTTTGGGTATGGAAGACGCCATTCTGTACTCCTCGTGCTTTGATGCAAACGGCGGTCTGTTTGAAACCCTGTTTGGACCAGAAGATGCCATTATCTCTGATGCTTTGAACCATGCCTCCATCATTGATGGCATCCGTTTATGTAAAGCGAAACGTTACCGCTATGCCAATAATAACATGCAAGAATTAAGGACTCAGTTGGAAAAGGCAAAAGCGGAAGGTGCGCAAAATATCCTGATCGCAACTGACGGGGTATTTTCCATGGATGGTGTTATTGCTGACCTGAAATCCATCTGTGATTTAGCAGATGAATTTGGTGCATTGATCATGGTGGATGATTCACATGCAGTTGGCTTTGTTGGCAAGCACGGCCGTGGCACACATGAATATTGTGATGTTATGGGACGTATTGACATCATCACCGGTACGCTGGGTAAGGCTCTGGGGGGCGCATCGGGTGGTTATACTGCTGCGCGCAAAGAAGTGGTTGAATGGTTGCGCCAGCGTTCACGCCCCTATCTGTTCTCCAACTCACTGGCTCCAGCCATTGTCGCCGCATCGATCAAAGTGCTGGACATGCTGAAAAATGGTGATGATCTGCGTGAGCGTCTCTGGAAAAATGCGAACTTATTCCGTGAAAAAATGACAGCGGCAGGTTTCATTCTGGCGGGAGCAGACCATGCGATCATCCCTGTTATGTTGGGAGATGCGAAACTGGCGCAGGAATTCGCGGCGGAACTGTTGAAAGAAGGCATTTATGTGATTGGATTCTTTTATCCGGTTGTGCCAAAAGGTCAGGCCCGTATTCGAACCCAGATCTCAGCCGCCCATACTGAAGAGCAAATTGAACGTGTGGTGGCTGCATTTATCCGCATTGGCAAGCAATTGAATGTGATTGCTTAAGGTATCATTATGAAAGCCTTGTCCAAATTAAAGCCAGAAGAAGGTATCTGGATGACAGAAGTGCCCCCGCCAGAAATTGGGCACAACGATGTGATGATTAAAATCCGTAAAACGGCCATTTGTGGGACGGACGTTCACATCTATAACTGGGATGATTGGTCGCAAAAAACTATCCCTGTCCCGATGGTCGTCGGGCACGAATATGTTGGTGAAGTGGTTGCGATTGGTCAGGAAGTCAAAGGGTTCAAGATTGGTGATCGTGTATCCGGTGAAGGCCATATCACTTGCGGTCACTGTCGTAATTGTCGTGGTGGACGTACGCATTTATGTCGCAATACCACGGGTGTTGGTGTGAACCGTGAAGGTGCATTTGCTGAATATCTGGTTATTCCCGCATTTAATGCTTTTAAGATCCCAGACAATATACCCGATGAGCTGGCTGCGATTTTTGATCCATTTGGCAATGCGGTACACACTGCGCTGTCTTTTGATCTGGTGGGGGAAGATGTTCTGGTATCAGGCGCTGGCCCTATCGGGATTATGGCAGCTGCGGTATGTAAGCACGTCGGTGCGCGTCATGTCGTGATAACAGACGTCAATGAATATCGACTTGAGTTAGCTCGCAAAATAGGCGTTACCCGCGCGGTGAATGTCAGCAAAGAAAATCTGACTGATGTTATGGCAGAACTGGGAATGACAGAGGGTTTTGATGTTGGTTTGGAGATGTCAGGCGCTCCACCAGCGTTCCGTACTTTGCTCAATACCATGAACCACGGTGGACGTATTGCGCTGTTGGGTATCCCGCCTTCAGATATGGCAATAGATTGGAATCAGGTCATCTTTAAAGGATTATTTATCAAGGGAATCTATGGGCGTGAGATGTTCGAAACCTGGTACAAGATGGCGGCTTTGATCCAATCTGGTCTGGATTTGTCCCCGATTATCACTCACCAATTCTCGATTGATGATTACCAGAAAGGCTTTGATGTCATGCGCTCAGGGCAATCTGGCAAAGTTCTCTTAAATTGGGATTAAAAATTAGCACAGGCACCTTTGGCTTTTGGGTGCCTGTTTTATCCGCTTTTGGTGGCAATTGTGTTTTATTGGCAGCCTTGTTTTCCGTTGTTTGCTTTACTTCTGGCTTGCCTGAAATATTGGATGTTTTTTCTGCCATACGGGGAGTTGGGGAGGATCGTAATAGAAACCGCAACGGGCATTTGTAAGATCTTATTTTCTTCACTGACACGATACCAACATCATCAATGACGATGGTTAAACGTGCAGCCTGAGCATTTAGAGTCAACAGCAATGATGTGAAGAATAACAGTACCCAAGATAAAAGCGTGAATGCATTAACCTGATTTATCAATCGATACCGCATCTTCACCATTATTGCGTTCCTATCCTATTTCCCTAACCACGGTAATGGATTAACAGCCTGCCCTTGACGGCGGATTTCGAAGTACAGTGACGGCTGTTGTTGCCCGCCGCTGCTGCCAACCAATGCTATTGGCTGACCAGCCCGAACCTGTTGCCCGACACTAACCAATGTGCTCTGGTTGTAACCGTAAATGCTCATATCGCCTTTACCGTGTTCAATCACGACAACCAAGCCATAGCCTTGCAGCCAGTCTGCCAGCAATACACGTCCATCTGAGATTGCCCTGACTTCCGTCCCTTCCGTTGCCGAGATAACAACCCCTTTCCAGCGAAGCTCACCTTGTATCGCTTCGCCAAAGCTATGGATGACACGACCGCGTACTGGCCAGATTGCTTGCCCGGCAGGACGCCCAAGGCCACCCGTTCGTGCCATGAGAGCACGTTCTGCTTCTGTTGGTTTATAACTGGAACCTTTTTGTTGCGCTTGTTTCTGTTTAGCGGCAACCTGGGCACGAACACGAGCCGCTTCACGTGCTTCACGTTCAGCACGCGCTTTGGCTTCCCGTTCAGCTTTGGCAATTTTGTCTCTCAGTCTGGTTTCATTCTGCCGAAGCACAGCCAGGCTTTGTTGAACTTTTTTCAATGAAGATTCAAGAACCGTTAATGTCTTATGCCGCGCAGTGCGGGCAGTTTCCATCTTTTGCTTTTGCTGTTTTTGGCTAACCAGTATCGCTTTTTGTTCACTTTGTTTTTCTAGTTGCAGTTTTTTTTGCTGGTTGAGTTCTTCAGTTGTTTTTTGCAGTCTGGCAATAGTTTCCTGACGTGCCTGATTCAAGTAACTGTAATAGGCGAGAATACGTTCTTTGCGCTGATTTTCCTGCCCATTGAGCAACAATTCTAAACCTTGGTGATTTCCTTGCCGGAATGCGGCATCCAATTGGTTGGCAAGTAATTGTCGTTGCTCCTTTTGTTGCATTCGCAGGTGTTTGATATTGGCATTTAGCGATGACACGTCGTTTTCTAACTTATTCAGACGAGTTTGTGTCGTGTTCAGCGAACGTCCCACTTCTGAGATGGTACTTTCTTGTTCTTTTAATTGGTTAAGCAGATCTGTACGTTGTTTTTGTTGCTGTTTTACGCTTTCCTCTTTCTCGGCAATATTCTGTTGAATATCTTTGAGCTGATTTTTATTCTCTGAAATTGGATTGGCGAAAGTCTTTATACTGAAACTGAGAAAGGTGAACAACAAGGCACAGAGCTGTAACACTCTGATTTTATTTTGCAGTTTGTATTGCCTCTGCCGATTCTTACGGCTCCTGAGATCCTTATTTTCAGCCATCTTATTGGTTACCCTGCTGCTACATAGCGCCTGATTATTTCATGAGGAATTGCACCTGACCAGAGAACAGACTGTTTTTTATCATTAATATAAGTTTTAGTTAATTTAGTCTATTTATTGTCGAAAATCCTGCCTTGGTCCAGTGTTACATGAAATATTTTATTGATGCATTACAATCAAGTTGTTCTCGGTATGTTTTTAAATTTTTCTCGAAACTCTCCGCAAAATCTGCATTGGATTGATGCTAATTGGCTGTAATTGATGCAACACACAGGTATACTCTTCTACCTTAGATATTTGTTATTAACCAACGGGAGTTGTTGCCCTCCATGCTGCAAGAAATCATGCAATTTATTAGCCGGAACACGATCCTGAGCCTTGCCTGGATTGCATTGCTGGTGGCTGTCATTGTGATGACGGTAAAAAGCGTGTTCTCCAAGAGTAAAGATATCACCCGTGCTCAGGCTATCCATTTCATCAACAAGGAAGACGCTATCGTCGTGGATTTACGCTCCCGGGACGATTTCCGCAAAGGGCATATTATTGGTTCCGTTAACCTGACGCCATCTGAAATTAAAGACAATAATTTAGGTGAGTTGGAGAAACATAAAAAACAGCCTGTTATCGTCGTTTCAGCGAATGGGCTGGAATCCAGAACACCAGCGGAAAATCTGGTTCGTTTGGGCTTTGAGCAGGTCTATTCCCTGAAAGAAGGGGTTACTGGTTGGGCGGGGGAAAATTTGCCATTGGCTCGCGGCAAGAAATAACGAACTGAGGTGCAAGTGTCGCTTGCATTGTAGAAAAGTTTAGTAAGGACATCTGAAAAAGGTAAATATTATTATGTCAGAACAAAACAACACAGAAATGGCTTTCCAGATCCAGCGCATTTACACGAAAGATATTTCTTTCGAAGCACCAAAGGCCCCACAGATTTTCCAGCAGGATTGGCAGCCGGAAGTTAAATTGGATCTGGATACCGCTTCCAGTGAATTGGTTCAGGGAGTTTATGAAGTTGTTCTGCGCGTTACTGTCACGGCGACACTGGAAGAAGAAACTGCGTTTCTGTGTGAAGTCCAGCAGGCGGGGATTTTCTCTGTTGATGGTCTTGAAGGAACTCAGTTGGCACATTGCTTAGGTGCATATTGCCCGAACGTCCTGTTCCCATATGCCCGTGAGTGCATCACCAGCCTGGTTAGTCGTGGTACTTTCCCACAACTGAATCTGGCTCCTGTTAACTTCGATGCCCTGTTCATGAATTATCTGCAACAGCAGACTGAATCTCAGTCTAATGAGGCTGCACAGGAAGCCTGATGAATACCGCTTCTATGACAGTAATCGGTGCCGGCTCATACGGCACCGCTTTAGCGATTACGTTGGCTCGCAATGGGCATGATGTTGTGCTTTGGGGGCATAACCCTGCGCACGTCAATGCATTGCAACAAGCGCGCTGTAATCAGGCATTTTTACCGGATGTTTCTTTTCCTGACAGCTTATTGCTCGAATCCGATCTGAAAAGCGCTGTTTCAGCCAGTTGTAATATCCTGGTGGTGGTTCCCAGCCATGTTTTCGGCGATGTCTTACAGCAGATAAAACCATATTTACAACAGGATAACCGCATTGTTTGGGCAACCAAAGGGCTTGAAGCGGAAACCGGGCGTTTATTACAAGATGTCGCTCGTGAGATATTAGGCGATGAAATCCCCCTGGCCGTCGTTTCTGGCCCGACATTTGCGAAAGAGCTAGCAGCAGGTTTACCAACCGCGATTGCGGTTTCGGCCACAACACCTGAATTTGGTGAAGAACTGCAACAGTTTTTCCATTGCGGCAAAAGCTTCCGGGTTTATAAAAACCCAGATTTCATAGGAGTACAGCTCGGCGGGGCAATAAAAAATGTTATTGCAATTGGTGCAGGGATCTCTGATGGTATGGGATTTGGAGCCAATGCCCGCACGGCATTGATCACCCGAGGGTTGGCAGAGATGAGCCGCCTCGGAGTAGCATTGGGTGCTGATCCTTCTACATTTATGGGAATGGCTGGACTGGGTGACTTAGTTCTGACCTGCACTGATAACCAATCCCGCAACCGTCGCTTTGGCATGATGCTGGGAAAAGGTATCGGTGTTGATGAAGCGCAGAGTGAGATCGGGCAAGTGGTTGAAGGGTATCGCAACACTAAAGAAGTTCGTGCCTTGGCAAAACGAGCGGGTGTTGAAATGCCTATCACAGAGCAGATCTACCAGATACTATACTGCAATAAAAATGTGCTTGAGGCTGCCCAAACATTATTGGGAAGAGCGACAAGAGATGAGGGAGAAGGCTCTCACTCTTAAATAAATGAGAACACTGATATGTCGCGAGCAGAACTGAACGAAGTCTGGAAAAATATTAAAAACGAGGCGAGGGCGCTGGCAGACTGTGAACCCATGTTAGCCAGTTTCTTTCACGCGACACTACTCAAGCATGAAAATCTTGGTAGTGCCCTGAGCTACATGCTGGCAAATAAGCTGGCATCACCGATTATGCCCCCCATAGAAGTCAGAGAAGTCGTTGAAAATGCGTATCGCAGTGATCCCAAGATGATTGAATCGGCAGCACGTGATATCAAAGCTGTTCGATTGCGCGATCCGGCAGTAGATAAATATTCGACACCCTTACTCTATCTTAAAGGTTTCCATGCTCTGCAAGCCTACCGTATTGCTCACTGGTTATGGAAAGAAAATCGCAAGGCATTGGCGATTTATCTGCAAAACCAAGTCTCAGTTTCGTTTGGTGTCGATATCCATCCTGCCGCAAAGATTGGCTGCGGCATTATGCTAGATCACGCAACGGGCATTGTGATTGGTGAAACAGCGATTGTTGAAAACGATGTCTCCATCCTGCAATCCGTAACGCTTGGGGGAACAGGTAAAACTAGCGGAGATCGTCATCCGAAAGTACGTGAAGGGGTGATGATTGGCGCGGGTTCCAAAATACTCGGCAATATCGAAATTGGTCGAGGTGCGAAAATTGGGGCAGGGTCGGTTGTATTAAGATCAGTTCCACCTCATACCACAGTGGCAGGCGTACCGGCGAGGATTGTTGGTAAACCGGAAAGTGAGAAGCCATCGTTGGATATGAACCAACATTTTAATGGCATCAATAATGGATTTGAGAATGGGGATGGGATTTGAAATTCTGTTCTTTTCTTATGAGCATTAATAGATAGGACATTCAGCGCGGATTAGACGCTGAATGTCCTATTAATCTTAATCCCGCAATAACGCACCCGGATAACCCAGTTGCCGCCATGCTTCAAACACAACCACCGCAACAGTATTGGACAGATTCATGCTACGGCTATCTGGCAGCATGGGAATTCTGATTTTCTGTTCAGGCGGCATGTTATCTAGCACATAAGGCGGTAACCCACGGGTTTCCGGGCCGAACATCAAGTAATCACCATCACGATAACTCACATTACTGTGCGCCGGCGTACCTTTTGTAGTTAAGGCAAACAGACGCGCTCCAGAAGGGGATTGTGAATTGACGGAACTGAGTCCTTCACTTTCCAGGAACGCATTGTAATCGTGGTGTTGTTTGATATTGGCAAACTCATGGTAATCCAACCCCGCACGACGCAGGCGTTTGTCATCCCATGTGAAACCCAAAGGTTGAATGAGATGAAGCTGACAGCCTGTGTTGGCACACAGGCGGATGATGTTGCCTGTATTAGGCGGAATTTCTGGTTCGAATAGGACGATGTTTAGCATGGTGTTTCAAATGGGAAAATTATGATAGCTGTTTATTCGAGAATAGAAATTTATTTTTTAGTTGGATGCTTCTACTGATGATAGATGGTATTGGGAATAACAATCAATTATTTTAATAAGTCACATATCTCATCTTTAGGTTGGAATTCCAAAGGAGCATTTATCAATATTTCACGAATAGATTCTAAATCGCGTTTACAGCAAGCTGATTGAAGATGTTGAATTAACTCATTAAGTTCAGACCATTCTAGATAGATCTCATTTGCTGTCATGATTCTAGGATGGCTTGTTCCTGAAACATTGTTTCCTACCAGTAATTCTTCGTATAATTTCTCACCTGGACGAAGACCTGTGACTTTTATTTCTATGTCTCCATTTCGGTTATTCTCATCTTTGACTGTTAAACCTGAAAGGTTTACCATTTTAACTGCAAGATCATATATTCTTATTGATTCTCCCATATCCAATACAAAAACATCACCATTTACTCCCATAGCTCCTGCTTGAATAACTAGTTGAGCTGCCTCTGGGATTGTCATGAAATATCGAGTTATCTCTTTATGGGTAAGAGTGATTGGACCTCCGTTAGTTATTTGTTTCTCAAACAGAGGTACTACTGAGCCTGAAGAACCAAGTACATTTCCAAACCTTACCATGGAAAATTGGGTATGTTTATTCTGTTTAGCTAACGCTTGTAATATCAACTCAGCGAATCTTTTTGTTGCTCCCATTATATTTGTGGGACGAACTGCCTTATCTGTTGATATTAGGACGAATTTATCAACTTTTTTAGAAATAGCAGCTTGAGCAATAGCCAATGTACCAAATATGTTGTTTTGAATTCCTTCTATAGTATTTAATTCAACCAGAGGAACATGTTTATATGCTGCAGCATGATAAATGGTGTTAATATAATATTTGCTAATAATTTTATTTATTTTCTCTGAGTTCTTTATATCCCCTAATATAGGGATGATATTAACATTGAGTTTTTTTTCTTTGTTGATTTTTTGTAGTTCTCTTTCTATTGAATAAAGAGCATATTCTGTTAATTCAAATAGAATTAAAAAATTCGGTTTTTGTTTAATAATTTGACGGCACAATTCAGAGCCAATTGAACCACCCGCTCCAGATACAAAAACATTTTTATTTAAAATGTTTTTGGATAATAATTCTGGTAATGGAGATACCTGTTCCCTACCTAAAAGGTCATCTATAGATACTCTTCTTAGAGTATCAATTTGAGCTGTACCATCTACCAATTCATTGAAATTTGGGATTGTTAGTATTTCGCAATGCGTTGGTTGTAGTGTATCTATAATACTTTTTCTTTCAGCAATAGATGCACTGGGGAGGGCAAGTAATATTTTTTTTACTTTATATTTTTCTACTAGATTAATAACTGAGTCAGATGAATAAACAATGATTCCTTGAATACTTAAATTTTTCAGTTTAAGATTGTCATCAATAAAAGCTACTGGCTCTAATTCGCGGTGTTCTCTCAATATGGGTAATAATTGTCTTCCTGATTCCCCTGCTCCATATATAATGACGGGGATTCCCTTGTTCATTATATAATTACGGAGTGTTCTGTAAAAAAATCTAGTTCCACACAAGAAAATAACTAAAAAAGAAAAATAGATAATTGGAACAGTTCTTGGTAAAAAAGCCTGCTGGTATGAAGAAAATGCTATTAAAATTAGAGATGATAAAAATGAACCAATAACAGCATACTTTAAAATACTCATATTAACATATCTTAATATCGCTCGGTAAAATCCTAATCTAATAAATATAAAGAGTGTACATGGTATTGTTAGGCTAATTACAGACCAATGTAATAAACTATTAATGGGAACTTCTCTATCTAAACGTAGCCACATGCTGATCCAATATGAAGAAACTATCATCATAATATCAGCAATCATTAATAAAAGTGTTTTTAGTAACCTTTCTTTGTTGAAAAGAAGTCTCTTGCTCATGAATGTTACCTGAAAATTATTTTATATATAGTTTTAAAAATTATTTTAATATCAAGACAAAATGATTGCTGTTTAACATAATCTAGATAATATTTGGCCTTGAGAGGCATAATTATATCAATGTAAGCTTGATGGGGATTAGGATATTGAGACAATATTTCATTTTCATCTATCATTTCTATAGATGCCAGATCTGTTATACCTGGTTTTACTGACAATATTTTTGATCTCATCTCTAGAGGATATTTACCCATAAATTCAGGTACTTCAGGCCTAGGACCAACTAAACTCATTTTTCCTTGAATAACATCAATAAGTTGGGCTAATTCATCTAGTTTATATTTTCTGATAAATTTTCCAGAGTTGGTTATGCGAGAATCATTACCAATTGTAAGTTGTCCTTTTTGTTCGGAGTTTAATGTCATACTTCTAAATTTATGAATATAAAATGGCTTTTCATATTGCCCAATACGTTTTTGACGAAAAAAAATGGGCCCTTTCGAGTCCATTTTTATCCATATAGCGATACATATTAATATAGGAGATAAAGCAATTATACCTAGAAAAGATGAAATGAAATCGAAAAGCCTTTTAAAATTTATGTATATAGGTTTCATTTATTCTAAAATCTCTTTTATTGCATTTATTACTCTAATTTGATCGTTTTTTGTCATTTTTGTATATAAAGGAATAGAAACTATTCTATGGAAATTCTTTTCTGCGACAGGAAAATTTTCCTCACATAATAAATAAGTATCTTTCCAAACAGGGTGTTTATGGAGGGGAATAAAGTGAACTGAGCAGCCTATATTTTTTTCAGCCATTTTTATAATAAAGTCATCTCTTGATATTTTGACTTCATCTTTTAAGCGGATGGGGTATAAATGCCAAGCATGTTGATTATCTGAGTTGAAAGGTTTAGTAGGTAATATTAATGGTAAATCTTTAAGTTCTTCATCATAAAACTTTGCCATTTGTTCTCTTTTTTTCTGAAAGAGATCAATTTTCTTTAGCTGATGGATTCCAATTGCAGCACAAATATCAGGCATATTATATTTAAATCCTGGTTCTATAACCTCATAGTACCAAGCAGGAGTTTTGGATTGGTATCGATCAAATGCATCTTTGCTGATACCGTGAAGGCGCATAACTTTAGCTCTTTTTATGATTTCTGGATTACGAGAGACTAACATACCACCTTCAGCCGTGGTCATTGTTTTATTGGCATAAAAACTAAAGACAGTAACGTCTGTATCTAATGTACCTATTTTTTTTCCATTGTAGATAGTTGGAAATGCATGAGCAGCATCCTCAACAATTTTTAGGTTAAATTCTTTAGCGATAGAGATGATTTCATCCATATCACAAGATAGGCCTGCAAAATGTACAGGAATAATTGCTTTTGTTTTGGAGGTTATTGCTTTTCTGATAGCTTTAGGATCAATATTAAGAGAATCAGGAAGGGAATCAACAAAAACAGGATTTGCACCTAAATAGCGAACCACTTCGGCAGTCGCTGTAAAGGTATAGGTCGGAACTATAACTTCATCTTCAGGTTTAATGCCTATTGCCTCTAGGGCTAAATGTAGGCCCGCAGTAGCTGAATTAACAGCAATAGCTTCAACATTATCACCTAAATAGCTAGCAAAATCTTGTTCGAATTTTTTTGCTTTAGGGCCAGTTGTAATCCAACCATGCTTTAATGAATCTACAACTTCATTAATTTCTTCTTCACTAATTTCAGGTAATGCGAAAGGAAGGAATTTGTTGTTCATAGTTTTTTCATCACTTGTAAAAATTTATTAGCTAACATGGAATAGGTATGGTGATTTAGAACATAATTTCTACCATTTTTTCCCATTTGTTGTCTTTCTTCCAGAGTATATTCACTTAATTTAATTAAGCCTTCAGCAATAGCTTTAGATGATTCTGCTTCTACAGTTAGCCCACAAGCAGCTTCTGTAATGGGATCATTTCCGGCTTCAATGGAACTTAAAATAACATTTTCAGCCATCATATAATCCATTAGTTTATTGAAAGATATACCAAAACGATAAATAGGTGTTTTATGAGCTCCCATGTAACTGATATCAAATAATGCCAGGAGATCTGGTATTTGCTTTTTAGTTATAGGATCAAAGAAAGTAATATTTTCCAAATTTAATGATCTTGAATATTCTATAAGGTTATTTTTTTCTAAACCTGAACCAACCAGAATAAAGTGGAATGGCTTTTCTCTTAATAAATTAGCTGCTTCTATTAAAAATTCTAGTGCATTAGGTACACCATGGGAACCAGAATAGCCAACTATTGTGTAGCCTTTACTTTTTAAGAGCTGTATTTTCGAACTAATATCATTAGGTATTTTATCGTAGTTACCATTTTCCCAGTCAGAACATACAATGCCATTGGGAATAATGTGTAATTTATTTATATCTAATCCATGCTCTATAACATGTTGGTGAACTTTAGGTAATATAGATATAACAGCATCTGAATAATTATATGCACTATTCTCAGCATATTGACATAAAACCATAAATGGATGCTTTGGAGACATTCCTCCTAATTCTATAGGAGATAAAGGCCACAGGTCATGAATCTCAAATATTAATTTTGCTTTATGTTTTTTTGCCAAATATTTTGCCACCCAAATATCTAGCGGATATGTACTAGAAGCTATTATTATGTCCGGTTTTATTTTATTAATGATTTTTTTATTAGACAGAATAATTTGTAATAAAAAAGAAAAAATATTGATTAGACGAAGTATTCCGTTTTCTTTATATTTGTTGGTTGGATACCAGATATACTGTATACCATCAATTTTTTCTTCTTTAATTGTATTTTTTACATTAGGTTGCTTTGAGCGTACATGAGAGAATGAAGATGCTAATATAGCTGTTTTATGTCCATTTTTTAACCATTCCTTTGCTAAATAGTACGGCCTAAATTCCATTCCATAATAAGGATTTCCAGCATAATGGTTAATGTATAATATGTTCATAATATATTTATATCTCTCTGATTTTTTGCTGAATTACCAGTAAAAACACTTAGTTAATGTGAGTATCTTGTTAGTGCAGCACCAATACCTATAAGTGAATTGTCACCGACATTTTTCTTTTGGATGATTGAGATATTTAATTCAATCCATGAATTTTTTCCAATACTAGTTTATCCACTGATTTCTGGTCACGTATTCAACCCGTTGATAGTGGTGTATAATTCCCCTTTTTTCGGAGAAATTAAATGGCGATGGTTGAAGTAAAATGTCGATTTTGTCAACAAACAGCATTCGTCAAAAAACACGGTAAAGGCGATGCGGGACATCAACGCTATCGTTGTTTATCCCGCAAATGAACCTTTCAACTTGAGTACGCCTATCGAGCATGCACAGCAGGAATTAAAGAACAAGTCGTTGAACTTGCTATGAACAACTTTGGTATCCGTGATACTGCCCGTGCATTACATATCAGTATCAATGTTGTCATACGAGTTTTAAAAAACTCAAACCGCGAGGTGTAACAGCACTTCCATTGGAACATGTCAATGTTCAGCTCATTTGCGAAGTTGACGAAATGTGGTCATTTGTCGGGAATAAAAAGTACCAACGCTGGCTATGGTACGCCTGGGACCTCGGCTAAAGCGTATCATCGCTCACACGTTTGGAAGGCGGAACAAGAAAACGCTGAAAAAGCTTCTGAAAAAATTATCGCAATTCAATGTTGATTTTTGGTGTACAGATAAGTTTAAAGCTTACAATATTTTGCTTAAAAATGAACACCTCGTCGGGAAAAGTTTCACGCAACGCATCGAACGTGAAAATCTTACACTTCGTAACAGAATTAAACGATTGAACCGTAAAACACTCGGCTACTCAAAATCCTCTGAAATGCATGACAAAATCATCGGGACTTTTATTGAAAGAGAATATTATCTTTAAGATAAATCAACGGATTGAATACGTGACCAAAAGTTTTTAGAGGCTTCCTATAGTTATAGTATTTTTTTATGGGGAGTACCTTTATAGATAAAAATGAGGATAAATATAGGTAAGTAGAATATTAAACTAAATGGTAAAAATTTAAGGTGTAATGCCAAGCTTGTTGAGAATAGTAAAAAAATAATGATGTATCTTATATATGTTGATACTAATAAAATACTATTAAGCAAAGCAGCTAAAAAAATAAATAAAAATACTATGGATAAAAAGTAACCTTCTGATATATTGATAGTTAAAATATAAAGAATGATATTTAATGAAGCTAAAATAATGAAAATTTTTTTTGTATTTTTTAAATATTTTTCATAGCCTTTTATTGCTAAGTTTCGGCGTAATGCTATACCAAAAACTGCTGCTATTGGGTCATATAGTATAGAAAAGTATTTAATTGTCTTTTCTGGAAATTCATTAGACATGTAAAAGCCATTTGAAAGTATTTTAAAAATCATATTTTTAAATAAAAATAATGCTAATAAATAGTCAACTCCAGATAAAACATTAAAACTCATCCAATTAAATTTTGTTTTTTTTATTTGAAATGCTAATGCTATAGATTTTATATTAAAAATTATGATTAGCATAGTTGTCAATAACTCCCTAAAAATTATATTTAGGAGAAATTGTATATCTGTTATATGACCTGTAAAAAATAAGATTGCACATATAATTGAGCTACTTGTTGAAGATAAATTTTCCTTTAAAATAAAACTGTCTATATCTATTATTTCACCATAAACAGTTAATATAAGGCGAATTGGAAATAGCGAAAGACTAATTGATAGAATAAGTAAATTTATATTTGCATCAAAGTTAATTAAAGAATAAATGAATCCTAATGCAACAAAAATGAAAGACCATAATAAATATGAATATATGTCTTTTTTGTTTTTTATTATAGAAACTTTTAAAGGAAATAAAAGCATTCCATAAAAAAATTCAATCAATATTAAATATTGAAATTGTAAATTAATTAATTTTTCAGGCATCCAAAGAGCAAGTGCAGAACTGTAGACAGATACACTTATTGCTTTTGCAATAAAAAAGCTCCCATAAGTATATAAGAACTTTTTCATGGAATTAAGTTTTCACGAATAAAAGAGGTTATTTCTTCGTCTAAGAATGGTATATCCGGCATGTGTTTATTTTCGTATTCAGTTATATTCAAAATTTTCATTAAGTCTTCGTTTGTTTCATAAAAATCATCAACATACATTTTCCATTCTGTTTGCATTGCATAATTAGGATTTGATACGATATTTAATTTAAAATATAAATATTCCCATAATTTAACTGGTGCACATAATTTTGTATTTAAAGGTTCATTTTCATATTGTAGTAGACCAATATCTGCCTGATCATAAAAATAGTTTATTTGTTTTCTAGGTAATGGCCCTAAAAAAGATACGTTGCGCATGGAGTTGAAATGTTCATTGCTACAGTATTTATTATGACCAATCAAAATTAAATGATGGTTTTTTGATGTTGCTAGCTGTGAAGATATTTTTTCTAGGTTTCGACCTTTTTGTATGGAACCGGCATAAATAATTATTTTTTTATTATTCGATTTTAACATTTTAATAAGATTGATATGTTTCTCATTCGGAGTTTCTATCGAGAGTGAATTTGATTCTGGGTAATTATAAATAACTATAGATTTATATTTTATATAGCTTCTATTTCTATTTTTTAGATAAAAATTTAATCTATTTTGTGATGGAAATATTATTTTAAAAGCTTTTTTTTGTGTATGCCGATGCGCAAATGAGAAAGTTAAATTTCTTATTTTGTTTTTTAAATTGTTATTTGGCAATTGATATTCATACATTTCTAAAGAATAAAAAATTATCTTTTTATGGTTGATTTTTAATTTATATACACAATATAAAAAAGTTATAGGGTCATCTACAATTATCCAGCTAGCATTTTTATAATTATCATGAGATATATAAAAATGAAGAAACCAAGGATTTAATTTTCTTATTTGAATGTCTTGTTCATTATTGATTTTCTTTATAGCTGTAGTAAGAGCGACTAAAACAGGATGGGTGAATGGATTATTGCGAGTAATAAAACTAATCATGAGGTAATAGGTCTCAATTAATTAACAAAATTTTTAAGTAATATTTTGGCTATATTTTTACATGCTTCACCGTTCCCATATGGATTGTGAGATTTACTCATATTTAGATATAAACTATCATTATTTAATAGTTCAGTTACAGTGTTATAGATTTCATTTATTGACGTACCTACTAATTTAACAGTTCCTGCTGCTATTGCTTCTGGTCTTTCGGTAGAATTTCTCATTACTAAAACAGGTTTTCCTAATGATGGTGCTTCTTCTTGTATACCACCAGAATCCGTTAAGATAATATGCGATCTATTCATCAAATATACAAATGAATCATATGTCTGTGGTGATATTAAATAAATATTTTTTTGTCCAAAAAGGATTTTTTCTACAACATCTTTCACATTAGGATTTAGATGTACAGGATATATAAAACATATATCTTTATTCTTGTGTGCAAGTAATTTAATTGCATGGCAAATGTTTTGAAAACCTTGTCCAAAGTTTTCTCTCCGGTGCCCTGTAATTAAAATGGTTTTTTTGTATTTGTTCATGAAGCCAAATTCATAATCAAATTTGGTTTGTAAGACGGTATTTTCTGATATTATATTTTTCATCTCTAAAAGAGAATCAATTACTGTATTACCAGTAATAAAAATTGTATCAGAATTAATGTTTTCTGATATTAAATTATCTCTGGCTGTTACTGTTGGTGTAAAATGCAGACAAGCCAATGAAGAAACAAGTTTTCTATTTGCTTCCTCAGGCCATGGTGAGTTTATATTACCAGTTCTTAAACCAGCTTCGATATGTCCTACTTTGACTTTGTGATAAAATGCACTTAAGCTGGCTGCAAATGTTGTAGTTGTATCACCATGTACAAGTACCAAGTCGGGTTTTTCTTCGACAATGACAGATTTTAATTTGGTTAAAATATTACATGTTACCGATGTTAAATCCTGACTTGATTCCATAACGTTTAAATCTATATCAGGTACTATATTAAATAAATTTAAAACTTGATCTAACATATCACGGTGTTGCCCTGTTACACAAACTCGTACATTAAAGCTTGAATGTTTTTTTAATTCGTGAATGAGAGAAGCCATTTTTATTGCTTCAGGGCGAGTACCAAATACTAGTAAAATTTTCATAATTTATTATTTTTTCCTTCAATGATTTTTTTTAATTCGTCGACATCTTTGTAGGGTTGAGTATCACCGATAAAATAATTTTTATAAGGTAAATATAAATTTATAATATTATTATTTGCAGATAAACCATGTTTATAACTTATAACTACATATATTAAAATAAAAAAAACACTAAAAATTCTTAAATTTTTAGTTAATTTGTTAAGTATCATTATAATCATAATCGGTTCACAGATTCCAAACATCAATAAATATCTAGATGCTGTAAGTTGACTTATCATGAATATGGAATAAATAGAAAATGAAAATATTGAAATAATCCAGCATGTGTATGCATATGATTTTTTTTCTGTTATTTCTTTCTTATATAAGATATTAAATACAATTAATAAAAATATTTTCTTTATTAGTTGATATGAAATAAATATAGTTCCAAATCGTGTATAGTTGATTATTTTAGAAAGATAATGGCTTTGCGCTGCAAATTCTAGGAAGATTGGATTTTCTCTGTTAAAGATTAATATAAATCCAATAGATACTGACATGAATAGAAAAAGAAAGATGTTTCTTTTCATCAAAAATGGCAATATTATAGCTGCAATGAGGGAATTATGAAATAAAAAACCAATCCCTATGAAGCAGTAATATTTAAAAAAATTCCTATTATTTAAATATACAGTCGCTAAAAAGAAAAAAGAACAGGCTATTGCGAATCTTATTGAACCTAACTCTTGATATACTATAAAAGAGGAAAAGTATATTAAAAAATAATATCCATAGTTAATATCATAAAGATTTTTTCTCTTTATTTTATATAACGTATAGAACTTAATTAATATTGCTATAGATGATGCAGCAAAAAATACTGAAAATGGTTCAAATAGACAATATTTGAAAGCTACCATCATCCAATAGAATGCCACTTCAAAAACTGGATTTGGGTTTTCTAAGTTTATGTTATTAAATATTTTTACATATGAATTATAATCTCCTCTAGATATAGCACCGGATATTGTGATTATTAAAATAATTAATAAAATAAATCGAATAAGTAACTTATTTGTACGATTCTTCTGAAGTTGTTCTACTATTCCCAAGCAGAAAACACTTAAAAGTATTAAATAATATGGTAACATTACTTTTACTTCATTTTTAATGAGTATATTAAATGTTATATTTTTTATTTAAGATAACTAATTAATTTATCTGCAACATTTAATATTTGTTTTTCTGTTAAGTATGGATGCATAGGTAAACTAATAACTTCTTGTACGATTTGATCTCCAACAGGAAGAATTACATTACTAGCAACTGCAGGTTGTTTATTCAAAGGTAGGGGGTAATGAACCGCTGTAGGGATACCTTTTTCCTTTAATTTTGTTTGCAATTCATCGCGATCTTTAACACGAATAGTATATTGGGCATACGCAGATATATTATGCGATTCTATATAAGGAGTTGTCATAATCCCAATTTCGTTTAAAGCATTATCGTAGTTTTTGGCAACAACCTGTCGCAGTTCCATCTCTTCATCAAATATTTTGAGTTTTGGTAACAGAATAGCGGCTTGTAATGTATCTAAACGACTATTAACACCAACTCTTATATGATGATATCTTCTGTCTTGTCCATGACGAGCAATTTGACGAACAATTTTTGCTAATTCTTCATCGCTTGTAAAAATAGCACCACCATCACCGTAGCATCCTAGTGGTTTACTTGGAAAAAAGCTTGTACATGCAATGGTTGTTAAGTTACAAGAACGCTTACCTTTATATGTTGCTCCAAAACTTTGGGCTGCATCTTCTATAACGGTAATATTATGTTTTTCTGCTATTGCATTGATTTCGTCAAAATCAGCACATTGACCATATAAAGAAACAGGAATAATCGCTTTAGTTCTTGGAGTTATAGCTGCTTCTAATAGTGCAGGATCTAAATTATAAGTTGTTGGCTTTACATCAACATATACAGGAATACCGCCTAAAAGCGCAACTGTTTCAGCGGTGGCAATATAAGTAAACCCAGGAGTGATGACTTCATCACCGGGTTTGATGCCAATAGCCATTAAGGCAATTTGTAGAGCATCAGTTCCATTTGCACATGTGATACAATATTTTGCTCCAGTATATTCAACGAGTTTTTCTTCTAATTCTGAGACTTCTGGGCCTAGAATATATTTTCCATGCGCTAATACTTTTTGGATATTTTCGTTTATTTTATCTTTTATTTTCAGTTGTTGTGCTGCTAGATCTGTGAATTGCATTATATATTCTTCCTGTATTATTTGATTCTTTTTACACTGTTATCATCTAATTGATAGATATGCCCTGTATAAGGACATGTTGTAGTGGCTTTTCCATGCAATGGTAGATCTAACTGTTCACCAAATTCACTCATCCAACCTATTTGTTTTGCCGGGACTCCTACCATCAATGCATAATTAGGAACATCTTTATTGACAACAGCTCCTGCACCAATAAAAGCATAAGAACCAATTGTTGTTCCACAAACTATCGTACAGTTGGCTCCTAAGGTTGCCCCTTTTTTTACTAAAGTATTTTTATATTCATTCTTTCTTTCGATGAAAGAACGGGGATTATAGACATTAGTAAAAACCATACTTGGACCACAAAAAACACCATCTTCTAAATTAACATTATCATAGATAGAAACATTATTTTGTATTTTACAGTGATTTCCAATAATTACTTTGTTTCCGATAAATACATTTTGTCCCAAAGAACAACTTTCTCCGATTTTAGCTCCAGAACAAACATGTGTAAAATGCCAGACACGGCTGTTTTTGCCAATTCTGGCGCCATCATCAATAATTGCACTTGAATGGATCATGACATTTTCTATAGTTGACATAATAAATTGTCTTAATTAGTACACTAGAGGCAAAGATACTGTTTTGTTATCTCTGGCAGCAAGATAAGCAGCGATTAGTAATTCAAGAGATTTTAATCCTTCCCGCCCGTCAGTTATTGGTTCTGCTTCTCCTCTCATTACATCGATAACATTTTTATAATATAATGGATGTCCAAAACCGTATACCGAAGTTGTTTCGTAATTGGCATTTTTTACTTGTTGGTCGTAATCTTTTTCGTCAGCAAAATTCCACTCTTGAATTTCGTTAACGGCTAGACCTCCAACTCTAACACTTCCTTTTTCCCCTAATATAGTTATAGAGCCTTCTAGGTTTTTAGGATAAGTACACATAGTAACAGCCACTGAGCCTAATGCACCGTTTCGCCACCTAATATTTAGTACACCAGTATCTTCAGCTTCAATGTCTAAGTGTGTAGACATCATTGCTTGAATATCTTTGACTGGACCAATGAGCCATTCTAATAAATCAACATAATGGCTAGCCTGGTTCATGAATGCACCACCATCAAATTCCCATGTACCACGCCATGCTGCTTGATCGTAGTAATCTTGAGGGCGTGTCCAAAATACATTGAGATGAACCATATTGATTTGACCAAAACGCTTTTCTTCTACCGCACGTTTTAGCAGTTGAAGAGTTACATTTAAGCGATTTTGTTTGACTACAAACAAGCGCTTGCCAGCTTTATCGGCAGCTTTAACCATTTTCTCTCCATCAGAAAAACGAGTTGCCATGGGTTTTTCAGTAATCACATGGAAACCTTTCTCTAGGCAAGCAACGGCTTGTTCAGGATGGAGTCCCGAAGGTGTTGTTAGGATGATAATATCCGCTGAAATGTTATCTAGCATATTATGTAGATTATCAAATCCCTTAGCCCCTGTTTTTTCTATGGCTGTATTAAGAGCAACAGGATCTGTATCACAAACAGCAACTAATTCAGCATTATTTTTATGTACTTCTAAAGAGTTAAAATGATTTTTAGAGATTCTTCCACATCCAACTAATGCAAATTTTATTTTTCTATCTGTAATAGTATCAAACATATTTAATCCCAAATTAAGCTTTTGTTACATTATTATGTTCAGGAGAATATTTCCCACGAGTATCAACAATTAATTTTGCATTATTAATTATTAGGTTATAGTCAAACTTATCGTGGTCTGTTGCTAAGATAATACAATCGAATTCTTTTAAATTATTTTCAGTTATAGCTTGACTTGTTAAATCAAAGTGATGTTCACGCATTTTAGGAAAAGCAGGAACGTGTGGATCTGAATACTCTACTAATGCACCTAAGTCCCTTAATCTTTCCATTATATGGACTGATGGGCTTTCCCTCATATCATCAACATTTTTCTTATATGCAATTCCTAATACAAGTACACGACTTCCATTAATGGATTTGTTAGCTTTGTTCAGGGCTAAGACTGTTTTAGTGACAACATAATCTGGCATTGATGAATTAACTTCACCGGAAAGCTCAATAAAACGAGTATTGATACCGTACTCTCTGGCTTTCCATGTTAAATAGAAGGGATCGATAGGGATACAATGACCACCTAACCCTGGCCCTGGATAGTAAGGTACAAAGCCAAATGGTTTTGTTGCAGCCGCTCTGATGACTTCATGTATATCAATGCCCATTTTGTCTGCAACTAGTTTCATTTCATTGACGAGGCCTATATTAACGGCTCTATGTATATTCTCAAGCAGCTTAGTCATTTCAGCCGCTTTTGTGGAGCTAACGGGAACAACTCGGTCAATAGCAGGTTGATAAACGGCAATACCCGCTCTTAGGCAGTTTTCTGTGTGTCCACCAATGACTTTTGGGATTGTTCTAGTTTCGAAATCTGGATTACCCGGATCTTCGCGTTCTGGTGAATAGACGAGGAATATATCTTCACCAACTTTTAAACCATTTTCCTCTACTCTTGGTAATAGTTCTTCTTCAGTTGTTCCCGGATAAGTTGTACTTTCTAAAGAAAGTACCTGACCTTGCCTTAGGAATGGTTTCACCATATCTGTTGTATTTATGACGAAACTCATATCAGGCTCTCTGTATTTATTTAATGGTGTTGGTACACAGAGAATAATTGCATCGCATTCGGAAATTCTTGAAAAGTCTGTTGTTGCTTCAAAACCGGTTTCAATGGCCTTTTGAATTTTAGAAGAAGAAATATGCTCAATATAGCTTAGACCTTGGCTTAACTTATCCGTTTTGTTTTTATCTATATCAAAACCGATAACTTTAAAACCAATATCATTGTATCGCAGCATTAAAGGTAGTCCGACATACCCTAACCCAACAATAGCTATATTTGCATTTTTATTATTAAACTTGTTAATTAATTGATTCAGAAATGACATGTTATAGGCCTTTGATATACCATATAAAATTAAGCTAAAAAAATGTTCTTAGATTAAGAGCATTTTTTTAGTTCATATGAGAACTAATTTGAAAGAGATAACAGGAAAGTGGAGTGATGATTGAATTTTTGAACAAGATTAAAACTGCATCAAAGCTACCGCACTAGGTTACGGCTCCCAGAGTGCCTGTCATATGTAACAATTTGACTTATCCAATTAATATAAAAGGAATTTTCTGCTTAACAAAAATTAACATATCAACAATTTGTGTTAAGCAGCGACGAGATTAGTCCCTCGCCGCATTGAGGTCAAGTATAATAGCTTTTTTCTTTAACGGTTACATCTTGTAATTAGCTAAATTTCAAGGCGAAAGCCGCCTATCTTCCATGCAATGGCAGCCAAATCATCAACCGTAGTCCCCCCAATGGGCTATCTTCTGCTTTCACCCAGCCGCGATGCTGGCTGACTGCTGTTTCAACTATCGCCAACCCTAATCCGGTTCCACCGGACTCTCTATCCCGTGCTTCATCCGTTCGATAAAACGGGCGGAAGATATGTTCGCGGTCTTCTGGGCTGACTCCTGGCCCATCATCATCAACACTAATCGTCACGCCTTGGTTATCTGCCGTAAATGCAACGGCGATATGGTTGCTGGAGTAACGCAGTGCATTGCGGACGATGTTTTCCAGTGCGCTGCCGAGTGCGGCCGGGTTGCAGTAAATTATCCAGTTTCCGGGAGGTGATACGATATCCAGCGTCTTGCTCATCTGCTCGGCTTCAAATTTCGCATTTTCCAGGATGTCAGACCATATATCGTGGGCTTTGATATTCTCGCGCAGTAACTCGTTCTTATGTTGATTGCGGGAAAGTACTAGCAGGTCATTAATCATGCCATCTAAACGTTGGGTCTCTGTTTCGATACGCCCCAGCTCTTTGCTTTCACCGTGACGGCGGCGTAGTAAAGCCGTCGCTAATTGTAAGCGGGTAAGTGGCGTACGTAGTTCATGGGAGATATCGGAAATCAGCCGCTGTTGGGCGGTGACCATCCTTTCCAGTGCACTGATCATCTGGTTGAAACTACTGCCGGTCGCTAAAAACTCTTGTGGGCCGGATTCCAGCTCAGGGTGTTGCCGTAAGTTGCCTCTCGCAACGTCATCGGCGGCGTTTTTGAGTTTACGAGCGGGTTTTGCCAGGCTCCATGACAGCCACAAGAGTAATGGTGCGCTGATTAACATGGTGGCCGCAGGTAGTAAAAATGGTCGGTCAAACATCAAATTAATAAAATCTGATTGTGGGCTGCCTGCTGGTCTAATGATGTAAAGGTGGTAATGGTCTTCTCCATCACGGACAGAAAAAGGGCCGAGTATTTCCGAACGGCCATATTTTTTCTTTTTAGGGTGATCTGCATTATCGGATTGGCCGATAAAGTTGCGGATCACTTGTTGTTGGTGGGTCGGGGTATTGATGTCACTGATAAGCCCTTCACTGGAGACGAGGATCAGGCGCTGGCCTGGTGGAGTCCACAAGGCAATAGCGCGATCCAGACGTAGCCACCAGAATAGGTCATTCCCAGAGTCGTGTATTAATTCTTCTTCTACTTGTTTTGCCAGTTTTGTTCCCAATTGATATTCACTGTCCAAAAGAGGCGTTAACTGCCGTGAGTCCAGTTTGGGCGCCATTAAGGCGATCATCAGGACAAGTGCAAGCGTGAACCAAAAAATTGCGAATATACGGGCCGTCAAGCTATTGATCATTTTGAGGAAACCATTAAGTATCCACGGCCGCGTAATGTCTTAAACCATGGTAGTCCATCTGTTCTGTTTGGTAATTTACGGCGTAGATTCGAAATATGCATATCAATAGCCCGATCAAAAGGTGTTAAGCGTTTTCCCAATACTTCCTGGCTTAAATGTTCACGGGAAACAACTTGTCCCAAATGTTGTGCGAGTAAATAAAGCAGGGTGAATTCCGTGCCAGTGAGATCTAAAATCGTACCACCAAAACTGGCTTCCTGGCGTCCGGGGTTAAGTTGCAGTTTATCGATCTCCAGTATCGGTGTTCCAACGTCAGCTTGTTGTTCACTCCAGTTGGAACGGCGCAAAATGGCACGTATACGGGCGACCAGTTCACGATCGTTAAACGGTTTGGGGAGATAGTCATCCGCTCCCAGTTCTAATCCCAAAACGCGGTCTAAATCGCTGCCACGAGCCGTTAACATGATAACGGGGGTTTGATGGTATTGCCGTAGCTCTTTCAGCGTCTCAATGCCGTTCTTGCGCGGCATCATGATGTCCAGCAACAATAGGTCAATTGAAGAATCGATGTATTGTAAAGCCTGTTCGCCATCGTAGGCGATGACAACATTGAATCCTTCCATTTCGAGCAATTCTTTTAATAGCGATGTCAGCTCGCGGTCATCATCAACTAATAAGATTTTATGCATTAATTCTTCCTCCAAGAGCAAAATACGATAACAAACTTCGCTATTCCATGACTTTACGTTCTTTTACACGCTCTGACGCTAGTTTGCAGCCGTAGGGTTATAGTTATCCGCACTGAATCGAATGCTGCTGTTCGAGAAAGCGAGGAAATTTAATGCGTAACATAGCAATATTGGCTTTAGCGTCAATGGTTGTCGTCGGAACAACGGAAGCTTTAGCTAAAACTGCTGATACGGATCATATTCCTGAGGTTAGTTCCTACACTCCGCACCCATATTGTATGTCATATGGTTATAAGAGGAACTTTAATCATCACCGGGATGGTCAATATAACTATAGTTATATCTTCGGTGGAATAGCGTTAACTGAACAGCAACGTGAACAGATGTGGAATTTAGTCAAACAGCAGCATCAGTATGAGCAGCCGCTGATTGATATGCGAACTGAGCATCGTAAGTTGAATGCGCTTTTGACAGCAGAGGATTTTGATGAAGCTGAGGTTCGTTCGCAGCTTGAAAAAATAGCCGAAAAGAATGTTGCTCTGAATGTAGAAATTGCGCGTGTTAGTAATCAGGTTTATCAACTGTTAACACCCGAGCAGAAAGAGCTGCTAAAAGATCGTCTAAAAAAACGAATACGAATGTGACGCTCGAAAAGTGAACTGACTTTTTGTTACGCCGTAGCAGCAATAACGATTTTCCTTGCCATAGACACCATCCCTGTCTTTCAGCCCCCTTGAGGGGCTTTTTTTTGTCATAAATTACAGTTTACTTGCATAAACTGGCCTTTTTTTATCTAATCCGATGAATGATTTCTACTGACTGTTTTCTCATGAAAAAATTTGTTTTTGTTGCACCTGAATTTCATTCTATTCCCCCAAACTATGCCGCCGCAGTAGAGTGGTGGATTTATAACGTAGCCAAAATCAGTCAGGCTGATAATTTAATTATTTGTAAAGGGGAAAGAACAGAGGAAATAGTAGAGAAAATCAGTGAATATGCCACCATTCACAGAATACACACGAGTGCAATCTATAAACGCTTTTTTAGAAAGTGGTCTCGCTTAGATCCTTACCCTTATGCCAAAAGGGTGATAGATATTGTTATGCGTTATCACAGTCCAGATGATGAGAGGCCGATTCTGATCATTCAAAATTCTATTGCACTTTATAATTCTTTGAAGCAGTTTTACCCAGAAAAACTGATGGTACTTCATCTGCATAACAAACATAAAGTGGTTGATTTAGGGTCTGAAACAAAGCTCATTACGCCTAGTCATTTTTTAGCTGATTTTTTTCGTTCAGAAGCGAAGATTGAGAATATCAAAGTAGTTCCGAATGGTATTGATAAGGAATTTTATAAACAGGGAGTTAGCTGGAAAAGAGACCGTTTTGGACTAAGAAGTGACGAAACCGTCATCTTGTATGCTGGCCGATTAGATAAGGGTAAAGGTGTTATTGAACTCATGGATGCAGTCAATTTGCTGCACAAAAAAGATCAAAATATCAAGCTGCTTTTGATTGGTGATCATGCAACGGTTAAAAAAGGCGAACGCGAAGCTTATCGGAAAAAAGTGTTGGATAAAGCCGCAAAAATGGCTGATAGCTGTATTCTTGCAGGGAGTATACCGCCGGCAGAGATGCACCAAGTATATCCACTGGCTGATTTAACGGTGGTTCCCTCATTGGGAGAAGAAGCCTTTTGTATGGTCGCCCTGGAGTCAATGGCATGTGGTGTATCCGTTTTGGTCAGCCCCAGAGGAGGAATAAAAGAGTTTGTGATCCCCGAAAGTACGGGATTTTTACTGGAAGAACCCTTGTCTCCAGAAAGCATTGCCAAAGATATTTTGGATACGTTGTTGCAAGATAATTTAAACATGGTTGCTGAACATGCCAAAGAAACAGTAATAAGCCAATACGATTGGCGTAATGTCAGTGTGTCTTTATCAAAAGCGTTAGCTGAGTGGTTTTAACTATTTTAGCGTCATTTTGGGCTATCCAAAAAATTGAATAGCCCTCAGGGCAGTTAAGCTTTATTCCATCTTTTTGAGCACAATGCGGCCAGTAAGCCAAGGTAAATCCCCAAAATGTTCAAATGAACACTTTCAAAGTTCCCTCTGACAATAAAATATCCAAAGAAAGAGATAAGCAAGATTAGCCCAGCTTGCTTATTGCAGCTGGTGCTTGTGTTCCACTCTTGAGCCGATTGTTTCAGATAAAAGAAGATTAAAAATAAAAAGGCGCCTATCCCCAATAGGCCGGCAGAAAACCAAATTGTCAGGAAAATATTATGAGGCCCAAGGGAAGTTTGATATGTCCAATCAGGGTAATTTTTAGCGCTCTCATTATAAAGCTGGTCATAGATCTTGTTGCCAGCACCATAGCCTTTGATAGGATTTTCCAGAATTAAGGTAAGTGCTGAACCTTGTGTGCCATTGCTATATCGGTGACTGCTATCAGTTTGCTCCAGCTTGTAAGTCAAAGCAGAACCCTTACCAAGGTAATCAGATTTGATAGCCAATATGGCGGCGCAGATAAAAACAATGCTGGCAATGAACGTTTTCCAATTTTTATTCATGATTATCATCATGAAAAACATCACAAAAACGGCTAGCCATGCCCCTCTGGAAAGCGTTCCCAGTAACACAAAGAGTACGGATAAGATAAGTAACGTTGTCAGTACCAAGCGAACATAATTTTGGGGTTTTTGAAAATGCCAAAGAGCCACTAGTGCGGGAAAGAAGAAGACAATGCCATCCGACACACTGCGGTGGTTATAGTTGGTGAATGGCATGATATTGTTCTGATAATCCAGATAAAACAGGTACATTTCTTTCAGCGTAATGAATGACAACCCAAGCAGAAATGAACCCATAATCATTTTCTGGATTTTAAGTGTATCCGTATGACTTAATGCTAATGTAATGATGATACCGGAGAGAACGACATCTCTGAAAAAAGGTGTTTTTATTTCACTGAAACTGAGTCTGGGATCAGGTGAAATAACAATCGAATAGAGATAAGCCAAAGTTAATATTCCCAAAGCCAGTACGATATTGTTCTTCAACGCAGAGAGGCAGCCTTTGGGGTTTTTAATAAGAAAATAGAGTGCGGTTAATGCTATCAATGCAAAAAAGAGGTTTTTATAACGCGTGATGCCTGTTACATAAACAAGTGCGATGTAACCACCGACGAAAAAAGTACCCCAAGACAAGTGATTTTTGATAGTTTCTTTAAACATAGCCTTACCAGAATGGAAAATGGATTTCTGGCTGGTATTTTGTACCATTTTCACCAGACAGGCACGAATAAAAACACGATGTTACCTGTTGTTATTTTGACCAGTCTTGATTGTGTTACGTCCGATTATTCCGTTGTTTAAAAAATCTTATCACTGTCACTTCATATAAAAGGGATCAAAATACCCAATATGGATATTACAGGAGTTAGTGCTATGACAGATATCGATCATGATCTGATGCTATTGCTGGGAGGGATATTTGGGATATTAGTTATCGCCAGTGTGATTGGTGGTATTTTGGCCTTGTGGTATTCGGGGGGAAAAAGCAATGCCACTATCGATAACCTGAATGCCCGGATTCGTGGCTGGTGGATGATGTGTATCATCTGTGTCCTGGCTATTGTAATTGGGCCAATAGGTTCGATTATTTTGTTTGCAGTGATGTCATTTTTTGCCTTGCGTGAATTTATTACCCTAATGCCGACTCGCCGCAGTGATCATAAGGCGCTGTTTTGGTGTTTCTTTGTTTTTATCCCCGTGCAGTATGTTTTGGTTGGTATGCAATGGTATGGGTTATTTTCGGTTTTTATTCCCGTGTATGTCTGCCTGTTTTTGCCTGCCCGAACAGCTTTGGTTGGGGATACCACCCATTTTCTGGAACGAACCGCCAAAATCCAGTGGGGGATGTTGGTGACGGTATTTGCCATCAGCCATGCGCCCGCGTTGTTGATGCTGGATATCCCGGAATATGAGAATCAAAATATCAACTTATTGTTGTTCCTGATGATCGTGGTACAAATGTCCGATGTTTTGCAGTACGTATTCGGGAAATTATTGGGCAAACGCCCGATTGTACCGAAACTCAGTCCCAATAAGACGGTTGAGGGATTTGTTGGCGGAATTTTAGTGTCTGTACTGTTGGGAATGTCGTTGTTCTGGGTAACGCCTTTTTCCCCTTGGGAGGCGGGACTGATGTCGTTGGCAATCACCCTGCTGGGATTTATGGGGGGATTATGTATGTCGGCGATTAAACGAGACAGTGGAGTGAAGGATTTTGGTGGAATAATTGCAGGTCACGGTGGAGTGTTGGATAGAATCGACTCACTTTGCTTTGCCGCCCCTATATTTTTCTATCTGACGCGCTATTTTTATACCTAAGACAGAATAACCGAAAGGTGGTAGTCATGAGTATAAATTATGGGCGATGGGTCAGTTCCGCTGCGTTGGCGGCAACGGTACTGGCGAGTGTATTGTTGATCGTGAAAATTTTTGCCTGGTGGTTGACGGGATCGGTGAGTTTATTGGCGGCGCTGGTGGATTCATTGGTTGATCTGGCTGCGTCTTTGACGAATTTTTTTGTTGTGCGCTATTCACTTCAACCTGCTGATGACGAACACACTTTTGGGCATGGTAAGGCTGAATCACTGGCGGCTTTGGCGCAAAGTATGTTTATTTCCGGTTCGGCAATTTTTTTGTTTTTGACGGGCTTCCAGCATCTGTATTCCCCCCAGCCACTGGAACATGCGGCGATGGGCATATGGGTCATTGTCATTGCTCTGATTTCCACGTTATGTTTAGTCACTTTCCAGAAATGGGTGATCAGTAAAACGCAAAGTCAGGCGATCCGTGCGGATATGTTGCATTATAAGTCCGATCTATTGATGAATGGGGCAATTTTGCTGGCGTTGCTTTTGAGCCTGTATGGTTTTAAACGTGCGGATGCAATCTTTGCCTTGGGTATTGGAGTCACTATCCTCTATAGTGCGTTACGGATGGGCTATGATGCTGTACAGTCTTTACTTGATCGCGCCTTGCCAGATGAAGAGCGACAGGAGATTATTGATATCATCCAAAATTATCCAGGTATAGCGGGTGGGCATGATCTGCGAACCCGTCAATCTGGCCCGACGCGTTTCATCCAGTTCCATCTGGAGATAGCTGATAATTTGCCACTAGTGCAAGCGCATGCTTTGGCCGAAGGGATTGAAAATAAATTGCGGAGTAGATTTCCCGGTGCCGATATTATTATTCACCAAGATCCTTGCTCTGTCGTGTCTGAAGAGCATAAAAACCGCTGGGATTGAAGGGGAATTTATTCATAATCAAAAGAACATCAAAAAACAGGCATAATCTTGATGCAGACTGGGTGTTTTTCCGTATTATAGTTAGAGTTGAATCAATTCAGCTAATGCAGTGACAATCAGGTTTTTCAAATATTATATCTACAAGTCAGAGGTCATCATGATCAACAAGATTAAAAGAATCGGAGTCTTAACGAGTGGCGGTGATGCGCCTGGCATGAACGCCGCTATTCGTGGTGTTGTTCGTGCCGCTTTAACCGAAGGGTTGGAAGTTTATGGCATTTATGATGGCTATCTGGGGTTGTATGAAAACCGCATGAAGAAGCTTGATCGCTTTAGTGTTTCCGACATGATTAACCGTGGTGGTACGTTCTTGGGTTCAGCCCGCTTCCCAGAGTTTAGGGATGATAAGGTGCGGGAAATTGCTATTGAAAACATGCACAAAAATGGGATTGATGCGTTGGTGGTGATTGGGGGAGACGGCTCTTATTTAGGCGCGAAAAAGCTGACCGAAGCGGGTTTCCCTTGTATCGGTTTGCCTGGAACCATTGACAACGATGTTGCGGGCACAGATTACACCATTGGTTATTTCACCGCGCTGGAAACGGTGGTTGAAGCGATTGACCGCTTGCGCGATACGTCAACTTCCCATAAACGAATTTCGATTGTTGAAGTGATGGGGCGTTATTGTGGTGATTTGACCTTATCAGCGGCAATCGCGGGGGGATGTGAATTTATTGTTCTGCCTGAAAATGAAGTCCCATTTGATCGTGAGGAATTGCTGGCTGAAATTCAGGCTGGGATTGAAAAAGGCAAGCGTCACGCGATTGTTGCTATCACTGAGCATGTCTGTGATGTCGCTGAACTGGCGAAATATATTGAGACAGAAACCCACCATGAAACCCGTGCGACGGTATTAGGGCATATCCAGCGTGGCGGTGCGCCTGTTGCTTATGACCGCATTCTGGCTTCCCGTATGGGGGCGTATTCTGTTCAACTCCTGCTGGAAGGACACGGCGGTCGTTGTGTTGGTATCCAGAACGAGAAACTTGTTCATCACGATATTATTGATGCGGTGCAAAATATGCAGCGTGTCTTTAAGAAAGAGTGGCTGGAAACCGCGAAGAAGCTCTACTAATCCTTTCCTACCTGTAAGATCCTCTTTTGGAGACAGCCATATGATTTGGCTGTCTTGTTCCTCATATTCTTCTTATGCATAAGCAGGAATTTAAAATTATTTCTGCGTTATAACGCTTTCTGTCAGTTTTTATGGAGAAATCATAATAACTTAGAGGAAATATTATCGTGGATGCAAGGGGTATAAATAGAGGCTCCAAATGGGCAATGATAAAAGAGTATGTGGCATCGGCGTTAGTCTTGGGGGCGTTGGCGATGACACTGATGACTAACAGTGCATGGGCAAAAGAGCGGCAATTATTGAACGTCTCGTATGATCCAACGCGTGAATTTTACCAGCAATATGATGAGGCATTCCGCGAATACTGGCATAACAAAACGGGGGATGATGTAAAAATCCGTCAATCACATGGCGGCTCCGGTAAGCAGGCAACTTCCGTTATTAATGGTCTTCAGGCGGATGTTGTGACGCTGGCCTTGGCTTATGATGTCAATGCCATTGCAGAGCATGGACGCATTGATAAGAATTGGATTCAGCGTCTACCGGATAATTCAGCACCTTATACATCAACCATTGTCTTTTTAGTGAGAAAAGGAAATCCTAAACAGATTAAGGATTGGTCGGATTTGATTCGCCCGGATGTTGCAGTGGTTACGCCGAATCCAAAAACCTCCGGTGGAGCACGTTGGAATTATCTGGCTGCCTGGGGATATGGCCTGGCGCATAACAATCAGGATCAGACTAAAGCCAAAGAATTCGTGAAAGCACTTTATAAAAATGTTGAAGTGCTGGATTCCGGCGCACGCGGTGCAACGAATACGTTTGTGGAGCGCGGCATTGGCGATGTATTGATTGCCTGGGAAAATGAAGCCTTATTGGCAATTAATGCGTTGGACAAAGGTAAGTTTGAAATTGTGACGCCCAGCATTTCTATTCTGGCAGAGCCAACGGTTTCCGTTGTCGATAAGGTGGTTGATAAACGAGGAACACGCGAACTGGCAACCGAATATCTGAAATATCTTTATTCTCCGGTTGGGCAGGAGATTGCCGCCAGGAACTATTATCGTCCTCGTGATAAAGCAATCGCAGAAAAATACCGCGCGCTTTTTCCTGATTTGACGCTTTTTACGATTGATGAGGTCTTTGGTGGCTGGGATAACGCCCAGAAAGCGCATTTTGCCACAGGCGGAACTTTTGACGACATTATCCGACGTTAATTATTGAGCCGATTGGGGATGAATTGAATAGTCAGAATTAAGTGAGAAACAACCGCCACAAGTAGAGCTTTGTGGCGGTTAACTTATTAAAAAATTAAGCTTTTTTCGCTTCTGCGGCGGCTTTCACGATAACCGCAAACGCATCGGCTTTCAGTGATGCACCACCGACCAAAGCGCCGTCGATATCCGGCTGGGTGAACAGCTCTGCTGCATTGCTGGCGTTAACCGAGCCACCATATTGAATAATGACCTGTTCAGCGATAGCGGCATCTTGTTTTGCAATATGGTCGCGGATAAATTTATGCACGGCTTGAGCCTGGGCAGGCGTTGCAGATTTGCCGGTGCCGATTGCCCAAACTGGCTCATAAGCAATAACCGTCTCTTTGAATGCTTCGGCACCCAGCGTGTTCAGAACGGCATCGATTTGGCGTGCGCAGACGGATTCAGTCTGACCGGCTTCATTCTCTTGCTCAGTTTCGCCAATGCACAGAACAGGTATCAGGCCTTGCTCTTTCAGAATAGCGAATTTCTTCGCGATGAATTCGTCGCTCTCTTTGTGGTAAGTACGGCGCTCAGAATGACCGATAATGATATATTTGGCCCCGACGTCTTTTAGCATTTCTGCGGATGTTTCGCCAGTGAAGGCACCAGAAAGATTGACACCAACATTTTGCGCGCCCAGGGCGATACGGCTACCCGCCAGGGCATTTTTTGCCAGAGAAACATAAACTGTTGGTGGTGCAATAGCGACGCCACAGCCGTCAACGTTGCTCAGTTCTTTACGCAGGCCTGCAATCAGGTCGTTAACCATGTGGGTACTGCCATTTAATTTCCAGTTACCCATAACTAATGGATGTCGCATATTTTTCCCTCCAACCAGAAAATAATCAAATTGCGAAATGAATGAATACTCGTTCTTTGGATGACATTATGGTGATGTCATTCCCCTGTAAGCGGAATCCCGACAGTATAAAGATCATCAACGCGAATAGCTCTGCGCTGTGTCACTAATTTTCATTTGCTGCTGTGTCAGATAACGATAGCTTAATCGGTTCAATTGCGAAGGTCATTATATTTTCGCGGCTGTTTACGATGATATAGCGCATTGCTCCCATTTTTTGACTGAAAGCCGGGCGGTTTTCTGCTGCCCGCAACAGCCTTTCCAATTGGAACCGAGATTGTTCAGCGGAAAGCGTCGGTTCGAATTGGCTGATCAGGGCCGTGATATATTGCTTTGCCAGTATATGGTTTCGTTCATTTTGTTGTTCACTTTGTGATGGCAGCAAGGTAAGTTGCAGGCTTTTAATCTTTTCGCTGCCTCGTTCCAGTACCGCGGAAGAGTAAATATTGTCATTGATTTTACTGGCGGCGCGGATAAAAGGCTGAGAAATATCTTTGCTTGCAATCACTCGATATTCGTACAAGGGAATGTCGGGGTGTCTTTTGTTATATTTTTCCCGAAAGGCAGGGATGGTTTCTTCGAAAGTCGGGGAATCCGGCAGCAGGTAGACTAACGGTGAGTTTATTTCTGGTGTGACAGAAAGCTTATCGGCAGAGGCTGATAATGGCAAACCGATGCCAAAAACGATTAATATGGCCATCAGAAATTTATTCATGCCTGTTTTCATCTTATTACTCACTGAGTTAAATCCTGGAAAAACAGCATCCACAATTGGAAAAGAGTACATGACATTACAACAATGGGGATTTTCATTCAAAGGCCGAATTGGACGACGAGAGTTTTGGATCGGTATCGGAATTTGTTTCGCCTTGATCTTTATACTCCTGACACTGCATGGAATGAATGTTCTCCCCATGAATTATGCAGCGGTTGGGGTTGCTTTGCTATGGTATCCGACCACGGCGATTTTTTCGAAACGCCTGCATGACCGGAATAAACGTGGTGGCTGGGTGTTGTTAATTGCACTGGCCTGGGTATTGCTGTCGCTGGACTGGAGTGCAATGGCACCAATATGGCAGTGGGGAATTGGTCGTTTTGTCCCGACACTGATTTTTGTCATGATGATATTAGATTGTGGTGTATTCCGTGGTACGGAAGGCACCAATCGTTTTGGTGAGATGGCAGAAACGGTTGATTATATTTCTGCCAAGGAAAACTGATTACCAGTATTGCTCGCTGGTGATATGGCCGGGTTTACGGCGCAGATGTTTTGCCATATTACGCTGCTCTTTTAATAGTTGTTGGGTATCCCTGACCATCTGGGGATTCCCGCACAGCATGACATGGCTGTTTTCTGCCTGAATGGGTAAGCCGACAGCCGATTCCAATTCGCCATTTTCAATTAATGCCGGAATTCTGCCCATGCATGAATCAGGCCATTTTTCCCGGCTGACGATGGTCTGTATTCGCAGTTTACCCTGAAATTTTTTCTCTAATTCCTGCATCATAGGTAAATAACTTAAATCCGTTCCCCATCTGGCGGCATGAACCAAAACGATATTTTCGAATCGTTCCAGATCCGTTCCTTGCTGGAGAATGGAAAGATAAGGCCCAATGGCGGTTCCGGTGGAAAGCATCCAGAGAGTTTGGCAGTCGGGGATTTCATCAAGAACAAAAAAACCCGCCGCTTGCTCTGTTACCAGCAATTCATCACCGGTTTTTAGTGCAGCTAATTGGGAGCTGAGTTTTCCTTCAGGCACGGATACCAAATAAAATTCCAGATTATTGTCATCGGGAGCGTTGACGTAAGAGTAAGCCCGCTGGATGCGCTCTCCTTCAACTTCCAGTGCGAGTTTTGCAAATTGCCCGGCGGTGAATTTTTCTATTGGTGCATGAACGTTGATGCTGAAAAGCGAATCTGTCCAGTTGGTTATGTCAGTAACTTTTCCTGTAACCCAATTTGCCATTACGATTAACCTCTCTACACGAATTGATGATTTTTTGTAACGATTCTACGTGATTACTTGAGATAGCATTATCGATTACGTGTTACAGTTCGATTAACTGGATTTTTGCCAATTTTATGGTTTGATATGTACATTTTTATTGACATATCCAGATAATATATCTGTAATTTTTTCTTCGTGTAAAATTGTATACTGCAAAGAAAAAATATAGATTTACCAAGAGGATCATATCTAATGAAGTCAATTCATCAGGTTCTTTATTAAGAGCTTGGGGGTTCACTACGGCTGTTTGCAATGAGTGATTGCTTTATGGGTTATTGTTTTCAATGGGTGATTGAATAAAGCGCGATGAGAAAAATAGAACACTTTAATTTATTGTTGATGTTAATTGCCCTGGCCGCTGTAGGGCAGATGACGCAAACAATCTACGTGCCAGTTATTGCTGATATGGCAAGTGATCTTAATAAGCCTGCGGGAGAAGTTCAGCAGGTAATGGCGGCATACCTGTTTTCTTACGGGTTTTCACAACTTTTTTATGGGCCACTATCTGACAAAGTGGGACGCCGTCCTGTGATTTTGGTGGGCATGTCGATTTATTTGGTGGCGACAATATGTGCTTTTTTTGCTCCAAACTTGTTGGTACTGGTGATTGCGAGTGCATTACAGGGATTGGGCACCGGGGTCGCCGGTGTGATGGTGCGTACCATGCCGCGAGATTTATATACTGGACTGACGTTGCGTTATGCCAATAGCTTGCTGAATATGGCTATATTGGTTAGCCCTCTGGTCGCTCCCATGATTGGTGGGATGGTTGCCTACTATTTTGGTTGGCGCTCCTGCTACTTGTTTCTATTGATGCTAGGGGCTGTTGTTACCTTCTTACTGGTCCGGCATTTACCGGAGACGCGTCCCACAGGGACTGCACATAGTACGATGCTGGTCTCTTTCCACCAATTACTCTCGCAGGGTTCTTTTGTCTCTTACCTGATCATGTTGGTGGGAGGGTTGGCAGGGATTGCCGTTTTTGAAGCCAGTAGCGGTGTGTTGATGGGCGCTGTTTTGGGATTGGATAGCCTAACAGTCAGTATTTTGTTTATTCTGCCAATTCCGGCGGCGTTTTTTGGGGCATGGTATGCGGGGCGTGAAGGGAAAACATTTTATCGGCTGATGTGGCGCTCTGTGAGCTGTTGCTTGCTGGCGGGGATCTTGATGTGGTTGCCCGGTTGGTTTGGCATCATGAATATCTGGACTTTGTTGATACCGGCCGCATTATTCTTTTTTGGTGCAGGTATGTTGTTCCCACTGGCGACGACGGGAGCGATGGAACCCTTCCCTTATCTGGCAGGAGCCGCAGGTGCTTTGGTCGGGGGATTGCAAAATGTAGGTTCAGGTATGGCAACGTGGCTGTCGGCGATGCTACCGCAAAATAGCCAATTTAGTGTTGGGATGTTGATGTTTTCCATGTCATTGCTGATCCTATTTTGTTGGCTGCCCGTTTCCCAGCAGTTCCAGAGTCAGAAACATACGATTTTGTAAAATGGATAAACCACGGTGTTTTAAAAGGCCCTGGCAAAGTACATAAAATGTCAGAATGCCGGGGCCTTTAATTGGCTATATTTCGCGGTTAGGCGCGATCTTCCCACTCTTGGGCACGGGCGACGGCTTTTTTCCAGCCATTGTATTTATGGTTGCGTTCAGTCGTTTCGATACTTGGACGGAATTCTTTTTCGACAACAGCTTTACTTTTCACTTCATCCAGATCCCGCCAGAAGCCGACGGCTAAACCTGCAAGGAAAGCCGCGCCTAACGCTGTGCTCTCACGTATTTCAGGACGTTCCACACGCGTACCGAGAATATCGGACTGGAACTGCATCAGGAAGTTGTTGGCGACAGCACCGCCATCGACGCGCAGGGCTTGCAGACGTGAACCCGCATCAGCCTGCATAGCGTCCAATACATCGCGGGTTTGGTAAGCGATGGATTCCAATGTAGCACGAATAATATGGTTGCTATTGGCACCACGGGTCAGGCCAAAAATAGCGCCACGGGCGTAAGGGTCCCAATATGGTGCGCCAAGGCCAGTAAAGGCGGGCACAACGTAAACACCATTGCTGTCTTTGACTTTGGTTGCGAAGTATTCTGAATCTGTGGCATCCGCAATGAGTTTCAGTTCATCACGCAGCCATTGAATGGATGCTCCTCCAACAAATACTGCGCCTTCCAGTGCATAATTGACTTCACCGCGTGGACCACAGCAAATAGTTGTCAACAGGCCATGATTGGAACGGACGGCGTCTTTGCCTGTGTTCATCAGTAAGAAGCAGCCAGTGCCGTAAGTATTTTTTGCCATTCCAGCGTGTACACACAATTGCCCATACAAAGCGGCTTGTTGGTCGCCTGCGATACCCGCAATAGGAATGCGGGTGCCGCCTTTACCGCCGATATTGGTTTGGCCATAGATCTCCGAGGACGCAGCCACTTTAGGCAGCATAACGCGAGGTATGCCCAACTCTTCAAGGATTTTTTGATCCCATTCCAGATTATGGATATTAAACAGCATGGTACGGGAGGCATTGGTGTAATCGGTCACATGTACACGTCCCTGAGTCATTTTCCAGACCAGCCATGTATCGACTGTACCGAATAAAAGTTCACCATTTTCAGCGCGTTGACGGGCACCTTCGATATTGTCCAAAATCCATTTTATTTTCGTACCGGAGAAGTAAGGGTCAATCACCAAACCGGTATTGTGGCGGATATATTCTTCCAGACCCTCTTTCTGTTTCAGTTTGGTACAAATATCTGCTGTCCGGCGGCATTGCCATACGATCGCGTTATAAATGGGTTTACCGGTTTCTTTTTCCCAGACAATGGTTGTTTCTCGTTGGTTTGTAATACCAATGCTGGCAATTTGATCAGAGCGAATATCGGCTTTTGCCAGTACTTCCACTAAGGTAGAGCTTTGGCTTGCCCAGATTTCCATTGGATCATGCTCTACCCAGCCTGGCTTGGGGTAGATTTGTGGGAATTCACGCTGTGAGATGCAGACAATATTGGCATCGTGATCAAGTACAACGGCGCGTGAACTGGTCGTGCCCTGATCCAGAGCAACAATATATTTTTTTTCTGTAGTATTTTCTGTTGTCATAACTATAACCTGGTTTTATGTATTTAAATCTCGCGTGGTAAATGGCGAGTAATCAGCTGGCGGTAGCCAAAAGCACCTAAAATCGCGCCAACGATAGGCGCCACCAATGGAACAAGGCAATAAGGAATATCTCGGCCCCCAGTGAGGGCAATGTCTCCCCAGCCAGTCAAGTAAGCAACTAATTTGGGACCGAAATCACGGGCTGGATTCAGGGCAAATCCGGTCAGTGGGCCAAACGCGCCACCGATAACTGCAATAAGGATCCCAATTAACAAAGGGGCCAAAGGTCCTCGTGGGATACCATTGCCATCATCGGTCAGGGACAGGATCAGGCATAACAGAACGGCGGCGATGATAACTTCAACGATAAATGCATGAAATACGGAGAGCTGGGCCGCTGGATAAGTGGAGAAAACTCCTGCAGTAAAGAGACTTTCCTGCGAGCCGCGCACGATGTTATGAACTTGCTCATAATCGAGGAAAAGGTTGTAATACATCATGTAGATGATGAGTGCTGCGACAAAGCCACCGAGCATTTGGGCAATGAGGTAAGGCAGCACTTTTTTTCTGTCAAAGTTGGCAAACAGGCATAATGCAATGGTCACTGCGGGGTTAAGATGTGCGCCTGAAATTCCGGCAGTGAGATAAACTGCCAGCGCGACGCCAAAGCCCCAGATAATGCTGATTTCCCATAAGCCCAGTTGTGCTCCGGCGATTCGGGCAGCAGCAACGCAGCCTAAGCCAAAAAAAACGAGCAACGCAGTACCGAGAAATTCGGAAATGCATTGACCTGATAATGTTGGAGTTGTGGTCTGGCTCATTTCTATATCCTATATCCAATAACAAAGTACAGGGGGAGAGTGATTAATTATGAGTCCTTTCTTATGTATTAAGAGAAAGGTGCCTGTGAATTTATCGTTAATGCGCGTAAACGAGAAATAGCGAAATTGAAATCTGCGTGTTGCGTCAACAAAATGAGCGAATTCGCATTTATTTGCAGTTTTATTGAGCCTGGAAATGTGATCTTACAGACATTTGGGTTTGGTCGTTATATTTCGCGTTATGCCGCACATTGCAAGGATGAAACTAGACAGACGTCAATAGGCTAAATACAATCAATAACATTGCTTACAAGAGGGGCCCCAGAATGTCATTTGAAGTTTTTGAGAAGCTAGAATCTAAAGTTCAGCAGGCGATTGATACCATCACTTTGCTGCAAATGGAACTTGAAGAATTAAAAGAAAAGAATGCAGTCTTATCTCAGGATGTCCAGAATATGGCAGATAGCCGTGATGCTCTGGTACGTGAAAATGAGCAGCTCAAACAAGAACAATCGGCATGGCAAGAACGCTTACGCACTCTGTTGGGTAAGATGGAAGATGTACAATAAGGTATCCAATGGATTAGCTGAAAAAGGGCGATAATTGCGCCCTTTTTATATACCCTTTAACTTAGCTCTTCATCAATCTCCAGAGGGAAATCTGATAAGACAATGCCGGTATTATCGGCGTAGAGATAGTCACCAGAGAAGAATGTGACGCCACCAAAATTCACCCTGATATCACTTTCTCCCCCCCCTTCGCTATTGGAGCCAGCAGGAATAGCAGCCATTGCCTGAATTCCAATATCAAGTTCTGCGAGATAATCGACTTGACGCACTGCGCCATAGACGACAATGCCTTCCCACTCATTATTGACGGCGAGTTGAGCCAGTTCTGCATCAACGAGTGCCTTGCGTACTGATCCACCACCATCAACGAGCAAAATGCGGCCATGGCCGTTTTCTTCAAGTAAATCATAAAGGAGGCCATTGTCCTCAAAACATTTCACTGTGATGATCTGACCACCAAATGAAGTCCGCCCACCAAAGTTGGTGAAGATTGGCTCTACCACATTTATATCTTCTTGATAGATATCACAAAGTTCGGAAGTATCATATTTCATGGGATTTACGTCTGGTTTATGCAAGGAACGAACAGTATATCCTTTTAAAGCCAGTGTTGGCAAAACCATCAATCTTGAAACCTATGGGTAAAATCGATGCTTACCCGCTTAATTAAGTACCAATCCAATGGAAAACAGAATATTGGTCAATAATGCTGCTTTGACCATTTGTACCAATCTGGGACGCATACCTTCAGCGGTTGGATCACGCAGCACTTGTATCATATGTTTTAACAGCAGAGGAAAAGCGAGCAGGAATAACCAATTAAACCAATTATTCAGGTATAGAAGCGTGAAGGTGATAAGGCAGAGCATAGCCGTTAGCAGAACGGCTGCATGGTAATAGCGAGCCTTTTTTCCGCCTAACCGGACAGCCAGCGTATTTTTGCCGTTTTGGCGGTCATTTTCGATATCGCGTAGGTTATTAATGTTCAAGACGGCCACGGAAAGTAAGCCACTGGCAGTTGCGGGCAAAACGGTGCTTATGGAAAAAGTACCGGATTGCAGATAGTAAGTGCCAAGAATGCTCAAGTAACCAAAAAAAATCAGGACAGAAATGTCTCCCAGCCCCAGATAACCATAAGGACGCGTACCCACTGTATAAGTGATAGCAGCGATAATCGCCAGTAATCCCAGGATCAAGAATCCGATAATGTCGTTTGGGTTATTGCAAGCTACAGCAATCAAGGAACTTCCTGATAAACAAGAGAGTAGTACAGTGAGCTTCAATGCACTTTTCATCTGCTTTGCGGTAATCAGGCCTTTTTGCATACCGCGACTTGGACCAATGCGATTTTCTGTGTCACTGCCTTTGGTGACGTCACCATAATCGTTGGCGAGGTTAGAAAGAATTTGCAGCAGGGCCGCAGTGAATAAAGCCAGTAACGCGACAGGCCATTTGAAATGTCCTGTCCATGATGCAAGGGCTGAACCCGTTATGACGGCAGCAACGGCCAGTGGGAGCGTTTTAGGGCGTAAACTTTCCAGCCATGCCTGCATCTGACTGATAGACGTTGTTAAGCTCATATTGTCACTGTTTGTCATTATGATTGATGTAATAAATTTTATACCATCGAAAATCGCAAAATGGGAGGCTAAAAGCCTCCCATTTTGCATAAGTCCGGCGAATTATTGGCGCTAATCAAACCAATAATATGACTGATTATAAAATAAACCGACTCAAATCTTCATCTGCAACCAGTTCATCCAGATGCTCTTTGACGTAACCGGCATTGATTTCGACGGATTGTCCTTGACGTTCGCTGGCGTTGAAAGAGATGTCTTCCATCATACGTTCAAGCACGGTGTGCAAACGACGGGCACCGATGTTTTCAGTGGTTTCATTGACTTGCCATGCTGCTTCCGCAATTTTACGGATACCGTCAGCCGTGAATTCAATGCCCATGCCTTCCGTTGCCATCAGGGCCTTGTACTGTTCAGTGAGCGAAGCATTAGGCTCAGTCAGAATACGCTCAAAGTCTTCGGTGGTCAGAGCTTGCAACTCAACACGGATTGGTAAGCGGCCCTGAAGCTCTGGGATCAGATCAGAAGGGCTGGCAACCTGAAATGCGCCGGAAGCGATAAACAGGATGTGATCCGTTTTGACCATGCCGTGTTTAGTGGAAACGGTGCAACCTTCGACAAGTGGCAGCAGATCGCGCTGAACACCTTCACGGGAAACATCCGGGCCAGAAGTTTGACCACGTTTACAAATTTTATCGATCTCATCAATAAAAACGATGCCATGTTGTTCAACTGCATCAATGGCCTGTTGTTTCAATTCTTCAGGGTTGACCAGTTTCGCGGCTTCTTCTTCGATCAGCAGTTTGAATGCGTCTTTGATTTTCATCTTACGATTTTTTTGACGCTGGCCTGCCAGATTTTGGAACATGGATTGTAACTGATTCGTCATCTCTTCCATACCCGGCGGGGCCATGATTTCAACACCAACCGGAGCGGCTGAAACTTCGATTTCAACTTCTTTATCGTCTAACTGGCCTTCACGTAATTTTTTGCGGAAGGTCTGACGGGTTGAAGACGGTTCAGCCTGAGTTTCAGTCTGTCCCCAGTTATTTTTGGCCGGAGGCAGCAGGACATCCAGAATGCGCTCTTCGGCTAATTCTTCTGCACGATAGCGGTTTTTCTCAATGGATTGCAGGCGCACCATTTTGACAGCCGCGTCAGTGAGATCACGAATGATTGAGTCGACTTCTTTACCGACATAACCCACTTCAGTGAACTTAGTTGCTTCAACTTTGATAAAGGGAGCGTTGGCCAGTTTTGCCAGACGACGGGCAATCTCGGTCTTACCGACACCGGTCGGGCCTATCATCAAAATATTTTTTGGTGTGACTTCATAACGCAGTGATTCATCTAACTGCATGCGACGCCAGCGGTTACGCAGGGCAATAGCAACGGCACGTTTTGCTTTGTCCTGACCGATAATATGATTATTTAATTCGCTGACAATTTCGCGAGGAGTCATTTCAGACATACTATCTATCCTTACGCTTTCGAAGGCAGTTCTTCGAAGTTGTGATTATGGTTGGTGTAGATGCAGATATCGCCAGCGATAGTTAAAGCGCGTTCTGCGATTTCTCTGGCGCCGAGTTCGGTTGTTTCCAGCATCGCGCGGGCAGCCGCCTGTGCGTATGATCCACCGGAACCAATGGCGATAAGGTCATTCTCTGGCTGAATCACATCACCATTGCCTGTAATGATCAGAGAAGCATTTTCATCTGCGACAGCAAGCAGGGCTTCCAGCTTACGTAGCATGCGATCGGTTCGCCAATCTTTGGCGAGTTCAACGGCTGCTTTGGTCAGGTGCCCTTGATGCATTTCGAGTTTCCGTTCAAACAGCTCGAACAGCGTGAAAGCATCGGCAGTACCGCCGGCAAAACCCGCGATGACTTTGTCATGGTAAAGGCGGCGTACTTTGCGGACATTGCCTTTCATAACGGTATGACCCATTGTTGCTTGTCCATCACCACCGATGACAACTTTGCCATTCCGGCGGACACTTACGATTGTAGTCACGAGTTAGCCCCTGGTTACAAAATAGAAAAGGGTACACACGGAGCATTAATTTGTTATCCCACAATTGCTTGCGCACTGCTGATAAAATCACCATGTGTATATTATTAGAGATTAAGATGGGGGGGCTTTCTACTTTTTCAACCCCCGGTAGGGCGGAGAATACAGCCAGGTACGCCAGCACCTGCGACCCGTTCGCGCATTTTCTCAGCGCTGGCTTTATTCTTATAAGGGCCAAGTACAACACGGTTCCAGTTGTCTTTCGTGGTAATCTGACTCTCAATGCCGGCGAATGCAAGGCTGGCACGGACGGATTCTGCCTGTTCCATTGTGCGGAAAGAGCCGCATTGTAGCATCAATTTCGCCTCTTTTACCTCAGACTGTGTACTGGTTTGGGAAGACGAAGACGTTGAAGGCTTTTTTTCCGGCACGGCGGCCGACTTTTGTTCTGGCGAATATTGTTCAGTATGCTGCTGCGCCGGAGGGGTGATCAACACACGTGAACGTGGAACAGGTTCACTGTTATAAGGCACCTCTTTCAATGAAATAGGCGGTTGGCGCATATCTGCTTGTATTTGTTCGAGGAGCTGTTTTTGTTCAGACGTTAATTGAGGCGGTTGGTTTAGCGGTTTATTTACTGTTGCATCGCCTTCCTGGATGGACGATTCATTAACAGGGCGATTTTCCAATTCTTTGATGTAACTCCAGCGCTCTTCTGGTTTTGGTGGCAGGCCGTGCCCTTTGGTTTGATGATGAGCCTGTGAGGCATTTTGTGCACTTCCTTCCTGCTTATTTTCTTCCTGTTTATTGTGTGCGATGAAATAAAGCCCACCAATAAACATGACCACTAAGGCCACGGCAACGGCTAATGTAGTTTTGGGTAATCCTTGAGCCTGATTTTTTTTCTTACCAGTACTTTTCTGACGGGGATTGCTGCGCCCGCGACTCACATAATCTCGTTGTGCCACTGTTTAATTCACTGAGTTATTTAAAAAATTAAAGGATAGGTAACTAATGTTACTTAAGCTGTCGTTATTTGCCTAGCTTTTAGGCGAACAAGTACTCGCACGAATGATCAATTCTGCCTCCAATAATTTTGAACCTTTAAAAACCAAACGACCTTGAAGCTGTTCCAGCAATAACAGAGTGGAATGATATCCAATCTCATAACGGGGATGTTCCACCGTGGTTAGGGCGGGTTCGCAGTATTGAGCCAGGTTTAAATTATCGAAACCGACAACAGAGAGATCTTCTGGTAATTTTAATCCCATTTTTTTAGCTTGCCACATTGCGCCCAGTGCCATGACATCACTATGGCAAAAAATAGCGCTTGGAGGCTCTGGCAGGTTAAGCAAGGTTTCTGCCAATGTCGCTCCGTTTTCATGAGTGAAATCACCACGGATAATATATTCTTCGCGAATTTCTTCTCCTGTGCGCCGCAATGCCTGGATGTAACCTTGTAAACGGTAGTGGCACAATGGCATGGTTTCCGGCCCGGTAATGCAGGCAATGCGTTTGTGCCCCAGTTTTTGCAAATGATGAGTGGCATTGAAGGCGGCTGTCAGGTTGTCAATATGGACAGTGGGTAGTTCCAGTTCTGGCGTGAATTCATTGGCCATAACCATGGGAGGCAGGTTTTTCTGTTCTTCTTTGGAAACATCGAAAGGAATGTTGGAACCCAGTAGCACCATACCATCAATGCGTTTGGTGATCAGAAGATTGATAAACGCATGTTCTTGTTGCTGTTGATGCTTGCAATCACCAATCAGAACCAGGTAACCCTGTTCAGTGGCGGCTTCTTCAATGCCCCGAATAACCTCAGTAAAGAAAGGATCACTGATATTAGGCACAATAACCAGGATGGTTCTGGATACATTACGCCGTAAATTTTTGACCAGTTTGTGGGGATAATAACCCACTTCCAACACCGCATTCTCGACTTTCTGGCGTGTACGGGTAGAAACCTTGTCAGGATTCATTAATGTTCTTGATACCGTTGCAGTAGAAACACCAGCCACTTTGGCAACATCTTTCATGGTTACCAGTGCGCACTTCCTTTTTTCCATAGTCCACTCCTCGCTCTCCACAGGCGGCGAAACGATTGCTATCCGGCTGTTAAAAAACGCCAGTCTTGCCTGAGAAGGGCGTGCTGGCGCATTGTTTTCTACAATTATATTAATAATTTCATTTTAAGCTGATTAACCGATCAATCTGTTACTTTGTTTGCATAAAAAGTGTGATATGAATCATTTCTTAGAGGTGCTTCGCAAATTAAAGAAATAATTATCAACTTTCGCTGGGATCAACATCAATGTTCCATTTCACTTTACGTGCTTGTGGCAGTGTCGTGATTTGGGGATAGACCCCGGCCATCATTTTCTGGAGAAAAATGCGGGAAGGGTGCTGAATCATCAACTGCCAACGATAACGACCGCTCCGTTTGGCCTGTAATGCGGGTACAGGTCCCATGATCCATAAATGATTATCAGACTGTGCATGATGTTCAAACAATTGACGCATGTGTTGCAAAAATGCGGGGGCTTGCTGATTGTCGTGATCTTCTGCGCGGAGCAGGATATGGCTTACAAACGGTGGCAGGTGAACTTGCTGACGCTCTTCCATTGCCTGCTGGGCAAAGGCATCGTAGCCTTTCTCCAACAATATTTGCAAAAGTGGATGCTCAGGATGGTGGGTTTGCAGGACGACTTCTCCCCGCTTTCCTGCTCGTCCTGCCCGACCGGAAACCTGGGTATAGAGTTGGGCAAAACGTTCTGCGGCTCGAAAATCAGCAGAAAACAGGGCACCATCGACATCCAGTAAGGCGACCAGTGTAACATCGGGGAAATGGTGACCTTTCGCCAGCATTTGTGTACCAATTAAGATACGGGCACCACCTTGATGGACTTCGGCCAGTTGCTGTTCCAGTGCGCCTTTGCGGCTGGTGGTATCACGGTCGATACGGGTAACGGGAGTGTTGGGGAACAATGTTGTAATACCATCTTCAAGTTGTTCAGTGCCTAAACCAACGGGAATTAAGTTAGTGGTGCCACATTGCGGGCATTGACGTGGGATTGGGCGCTGGCTGTCACAGTGATGGCAACGCAGGTGGCGATGATTTTGGTGCAGGGTGTAATAGTGATCACAGCGTTGGCATTCTGCTATCCAGCCGCATTCGTGACAGAGCACGGCGGGGGAATAACCACGACGGTTTAGAAATAGGATGACCTGATTATCCGCCTTGAGATGTTCACCCATGCGATTGATGAGCGGCTGGGATAACCCAACCGTCAATGGCAATCCTTTCAGATCTAATAAATGCTGAGTGGCGGGTTGGGCGTGGCCTGCCCGTTGAGTCAAAGTTAGTTGGCGATATTTCCCCTGTTGCACATTATACAGTGTTTCCAGTGCGGGGGTGGCAGAACCCATAATGATCGGAATCCCCTCTTTTTTCGCACGGAATACCGCCAGATCGCGGGCATGATAGCGCCAGCCTTCTTGCTGTTTGTAAGAGCTGTCATGTTCTTCATCGATAATAATGACACCCAGATGGGCAAAGGGAGTAAACAAAGCCGATCGTGTACCGATAACGATGGCATTTTCCCCTCTTTTCGCCCTCAGCCAAACTGTCAGCCGTTCGCTGTCATTCAAGGCGGAGTGCAGAACATCAACAGGCGCGTTGAAACGTTCCCGGAACCGACGGATAGTCTGTGGGGTCAAGCCAATTTCCGGCACTAAAATAAGAGCCTGTTTGCCTTGTGCAAGAATGTTCTCCAGTACACTGAGATACACTTCCGTTTTACCCGAACCCGTGATTCCCGCCAATAGCCACGGAGAAAAGGTTTGATCTTCTGCACGGATGGCGCCTATCGCAGTAGCTTGTTCTGTATTGAGCTTTAACCGTTCGCCAATAGTTGTAAAATCCTCACACCAATTTTCCGCTTCTGGTTGGATGGGATGCAGGGCAATCAGTGATTTCTTTTTCAATGATTGCAGTGCGCTTTCACTTAATTCCAATTCAGAGACTTGGTGACGATAAACAGGGCGTTGGCGCAAAACAGCTAATGCCTTTTGCTGTTTGGCGGAGCGCTTGAGTTGAGCAAGTGGAAGTTCACGGCCGGCTTCGGTGACTTGCCATTGCCAGAGTGGGGAAAATTCTGCCGGTTTTCCCTGCCGTAGCAAGACAGGTAAGGCATGGAACAACACTTCGCCCAGCGGATAGTGATAGTAGCTGACGGCCCACTGAAGCAATTGCCAGAGATTGTTAGGAAAAAGGGGGGAGATATCAAGAATGGTGGCAATAGACTTGAGCTGCTCAGAAGGAAATTCGCTGCTGTCTGCGATACCCGTGACGATACCTATCGCATTACGCTTACCAAAAGGCACGCGCACTCGAACACCAATAGCGGGTAAAGGTAACCCTGTAGGTAATAGATAATCAAACGAGCGGGTTAGGGGAACAGGCAATGCAACCTGGACAACTGTCATAAGGTGATTTCCAGATAATTAATGACCAGATGAAAGAACGTATAAAAGAACATATGGCGATCAGGGTATCATAGCAAATCGGCAGATTTCATTGCGCAATAAACAGATATTCTGTATGATCCGCCGCCTTTGGTATAGAAATTACCGATACATATTTTTTATCAACACGACGTGTGGTGTCTGGCAGCAAAACAAGGCTGGATAGCGACACGGCCTGAACAGAGGTTTCCCATGAAACAAGGTATCCATCCTAAATACGAAGCAATTACTGCAAATTGTTCTTGCGGTAATGTCATCAAAATCAATTCTACTGTAGCTCACGATCTGAACCTGGACGTCTGTGGTGCATGTCACCCGTTCTACACTGGTAAGCAGCGTGATGTTGCAACTGGTGGTCGTGTTGATCGCTTTAACAAACGTTTCAGCGTTCCAGGTGCTAAGAAGTAATGATTTTCTCCTGCCTGTCATCAATACAGGCGGGTCAGAACAAAAAAATGCCCGATGTTTTGCATCGGGCATTTTTTTTTTGTTATCAATATTCCCATGTATCAGGATCAATGCCTTTCTCACGCATCATGACCTTCGCTGCTTCTGGGATTTCATCATGGCGTTCTTTGCGTAAATCGTTATCGTCAGGCAGAGGCTGTCCGGTGAACGCATGGAGAAAAGCTTCACACAGCAATTCACTGTTTGTTGCATGACGCAAATTGTTTACCTGACGGCGGGTGCGCTCATCAGTCAGGATTTTCAATACCTTTAGCGGGATTGAAACTGTAATTTTTTTGACCTGTTCACTTTTTTTGCCATGTTCAGCATAAGGGCTGACATACTCACCATTCCACTCAGCCATGAGATACCTTAAATAATTTTTGAATCAAGTAATTGAGATCAGAAATTGGAAGGAATTTCTGATCTGTTTTCATGTCGATAATTCAGTAGTCTAACATAATTAGCCTGTCGACTATATCGCCCCACCCGCACTAATTTATAAAATATAACCAGAAGACATATAAAGTGTAATGACAGCCATAGAATTGTGGTATTAAACCGCAAAATAATTTGGATGTCTAGATGTATTGACGTCCATCTTTCCAGTCGTTATTCTTGCGGGACGCTAATAATAACGACGATGGGGAAAGGTTATGGGATGTAAGCAAGCGACAATTGCGGTTCACAGTGGTTTAAATGTTGATGAACAATATGGTTGTGTTGTTCCGCCTATCTATCTTTCCAGTACATACAACTTTACCGGTTTCAATGAACCCAGAGAGCATGATTACTCACGCCGTGGCAACCCTGGCCGTGATGTTGTCCAACAGGTTTTGGCCGAGCTGGAAGGCGGAGTGGGCGCAGTCATGACCAGCAGTGGCATGTCAGCGATTCATCTGCTCTGTACCGTATTCCTGAAACCGGGAGATTTATTGGTGGCGCCCCATGATTGTTATGGCGGGAGTTACCGGTTGTTTGACAGTCTGAGCAAACGTGGTGCATACAATGTGATTTTTGTTGATCAGTCAGATGAACAGGCGTTGAAACAGGCGTTGGCCCAAAAGCCCAAACTGGTGCTCATTGAAACGCCGAGTAATCCTTTGTTGCGGATCGTAGATATTCAATACATTTGTGGATTGGCTCATGAAATTGGGGCATTGGCTGTCGTCGATAACACGTTCTTAAGTCCTGTACTGCAAAAGCCGTTGGATTTGGGGGCAGATTTAGTGGTGCATTCCTGCACGAAATATTTGAATGGGCACTCTGATCTGATCGCAGGCGCCATTATCGCTAAGGAGCCATCCATCGCGGAAGAGTTGGCATGGTGGGCGAACAATATTGGTGTGACGGCTGCGGCGTTTGATAGCTATCTGCTGCTGCGTGGCATTCGTACATTATCTGCCCGTGTGCTGCTCCAGCAAAACAATGCTGTTGCCATTGTGGATTATTTGCAACAGCAGCCCCAAGTGAAAAGGCTCTTCTATCCTGCGTTGAAGAACCATCCGGGGCATGAAATTGCTGTTAAGCAACAGCAAGGTTTTGGGGCGATGCTCAGTTTCGAACTGGAGGGTGATGAACAGGCCATGCGTCGTTTCTTATCTGCGTTAAAATTATTTACCTTGGCTGAATCTCTCGGTGGTGTGGAATCGTTGATTTCTCATACTGCAACCATGACACACGCGGGAATGTCGGCAGAAGCAAGGACTCAGGCAGGGATTACGGATTTACTTCTTCGTGTCTCTGTAGGAATTGAAGATAGTCAGGATTTAATTGCTGATCTGGACAATGCCTTTCAGGCAGCGGTAACGAGGTAATCATTAATCATGAGTATACTGGCAACAGCGGGGGCGGAATCTGGCCGTCAGTTACATAAATTTGGTGGCAGCAGCCTGGCTGATGTGAAATGCTATCAGCGGGTGGCTGAAATTATGGCGAACTACAGCCAGCCGGGTGATTTGATGGTGGTATCGGCTGCGGGGAGTACGACCAACCAGTTGATTGATTGGCTTAAATTGAGTCAGAATGACCGGATATCAGCCCATCAAATACAGCAGTCTTTGCGGCGTTACCAGCAAGAATTGATCCGTGGCTTGTTGCCCGAAACCGTTGCAGAAGAACTGAACGCAGCCTTTATCGCTGATCTGGAAAGATTGAGCGTATTGTTGGATAAACCCGTCACCGATATCACATATGCCGAAGTTGTCGGTCATGGGGAAATCTGGTCTGCCCGTTTAATGGCGGCGGTGCTGGAAAATCAGGGTATCCCCAGTGCATGGCTGGATGCGCGTCAGTTCCTGCGGGCAGAGCGCATTGCTCAACCGCAAGTTGACGTCAGCTTATCTCAACCGCTACTGAGCCAATTACTGATCCAAAACTCCAATAAGCGTTTAGTGGTTACCGGTTTTATTTCCAGTAATCAGAAGGGGGAGACGGTATTGTTGGGACGCAATGGCAGCGACTATTCTGCTACCCAAGTTGGGGCTTTGGCGGGAGCCAAAAAAGTCACAATTTGGAGTGATGTGGCGGGGGTTTACAGTGCCGATCCGCGTAAAGTCAACGATGCCTGCCTGTTGCCGTTGCTGCGTTTGGATGAAGCCAGTGAACTGGCACGTTTAGCCGCACCCGTTCTCCATACCCGTACATTGCAGCCAGTTTCTCTCAGCGATATTGATCTGCAATTGCGTTGCAGTTACCAACCTGAACAGGGTTCCACCCAGATTGAACGGGTGCTGGCAACCGGGACAGGGGCAAAAATTGTCACCAGCCATGATGATGTTTGCCTGATTGAATTGCATGTTTCTCCAGCCCACGATTTCAAGCAAGTCTATAAAGACATTGATTCTTTGTTGAAACGCGCCCAAATCCGGCCATTGGCAACAGGGTTACATGCAGATTGCAACCTGATCCAACTCTGTTATACCTCTGAGATTGTGAATAGCGCCCTGGATGTTTTGCAGGATGCCCCCTTACCCGGCAAACTTTCTTTGCGTGAAGGTTTAGCGCTGGTGGCATTAGTGGGGGCGGGGGTATGCAAGAATCCGCTGCATAGCCATCGTTTTTATCAACAATTAAAAGATCAGCCCGTTGAATTTATCTGGCATGCAGAAGATGACATTAGTCTGGTTGCTGTACTGCGTTCGAATCAGACATCACATTTGATTCAGGGATTGCACCAAAGCCTGTTCAGGGCAGAAAAACGCATCGGTTTAGTGCTGTTTGGCAAAGGGAATATTGGTTCTCGTTGGCTGGAGCTGTTTGCCCGTGAACAGAAGAACATTTCTGCTCGCAGTGGATTTGAATTTATCCTGGCGGGGATCGTCGATAGTCGCCGGAGTTTGCTGAATTATCAGGGCATTGATGCCAGTCGTGCGTTGGCCTTTTTTGATGATGAAGCAACTGAACATGAAGAAGATGCCCTGTTTTTATGGATACGGGCACATCCTTATGATGATTTGGTTGTACTGGATGTCACGGCAAGTGAAGAACTGGCTAAAGAGTATATCTACTTTGCCAGCTATGGATTTCACGTTATCAGTGCCAACAAAGTTGCCGGTTCTTCCGACAGCAATACATATCGTATGATCCGAGATGCCTTTACAAAAACGGGGCGTCATTGGTTATACAACGCCACAGTGGGGGCAGGGCTGCCGATTAACCACTCTGTCAGGGATCTGCGGGAGAGCGGTGATACCATTTTGTCCATCAGTGGCGTTTTTTCTGGCACATTATCCTGGCTGTTCTTGCAGTTTGATGGTTCTGTGCCTTTCAGTGATTTAGTAGAACAAGCCTGGCAACAAGGGTTGACGGAACCTGATCCGCGTATTGACCTTTCTGGTCAGGATGTGATGCGTAAGCTGGTTATTCTGGCACGCGAAGCGGGTTATGAGATAGAGCCTAATCATGTGCGTGTTGAGTCTTTAGTACCGAAAGAGGCTCGGAACGGTTCTATCGAAGAGTTCTTTGAAAACAGTGCTGCCATTAATGAGCAAATGCGGCAACGGTTGCAAGCGGCACAGGAAATGGGCATGGTACTACGGTATGTCGCACGTTTTGATGCCAGTGGTAAGGCGAAAGTGGGTGTGGAAGCGGTGCGTAGCGATCATCCATTGGCTTCATTGCTGCCGGCAGATAATGTCTTTGCGATAGAAAGCCGCTGGTATCGTGATAATCCGTTAGTGATCCGTGGGCCAGGAGCGGGGCGAGATGTTACTGCGGGGGCAATCCAATCGGATTTAAATCGTCTGTCACAACTTCTGTAACCTAATCTCTTTGTCGGAGAGATATTGAGCAATCAGGCTTTAAAATTCGCCCAAGTGGTTTGTTTTCTGATATGAATAGAGCGTTAGAGATAAACAGAAGAACACGCTCTACAGTAAAACATGACACATTTAGACAGAAAATAGGGTAAGCCAATCCATTGGTGAAATAGGTGACATACAGCAACACAAGGCCAGGAACCACATGAATCAACAATATTCCGCAATGCGAAGTAATGTCAGTATGCTCGGTAAGTTGCTGGGCGATACAATTAAGGAAGCTTTAGGAGAAGATATTCTTGATAAAGTTGAAACGATCAGGAAGTTATCTAAATCATCCCGTGCAGGTAATGAGGCTCACCGTCAGCAGCTTTTATCAACGCTGGAAAATTTATCCAATGATGAATTATTGCCTGTTGCCCGTGCGTTTAACCAGTTTTTAAATCTGACTAACGTTGCCGAACAATATCACAGTATTTCTCCACACGGCGAAGCAGCAAGTAATCCGGTCGCGCTGGCCGCGCTGTTCAACCGGCTCAAAGACAAACAATTCAGCAATGACGATTTGATTAAGGCAGTCAATGAACTGGCGATTGAATTAGTTCTGACCGCTCATCCGACAGAAATTGCCCGCCGTACTCTGATTCATAAGTTGGTTGAAGTTAATGGCTGTCTGGCACAGCTTGATCATGACGATTTGGCCGATTATGAACGCAATAACATCATGCGCCGATTGCGGCAGTTGATTGCCCAATCATGGCATACTGATGAGATCCGTAAGAACCGTCCCACCCCAATTGATGAAGCAAAATGGGGTTTTGCTGTGGTTGAAAACAGCTTATGGGAAGGTGTGCCGGCCTTCCTGCGTGAATTCAATGAACAACTGGAAGGATCTATTGGTCATAGCTTGCCAGTGGAAGCCGTGCCAATACGTTTCACCTCCTGGATGGGGGGGGATCGCGATGGTAATCCTAACGTTACCGCTGAAATTACCCGTCATGTTTTACTGTTGAGCCGTTGGAAGGCCGCCGATCTGTTCCTGAAAGATATTCAGGTTTTAGTCTCTGAACTCTCCATGTCGGAATGTACACCTGAACTGCGTCAAATGGCGGGAGGTGAGCAGGTTTTAGAGCCTTACCGTGAAATTGCCAAACAATTGCGCACGCAATTAAATAATACACTGGCTTATCTGGAAAAACGCCTGAAAGGCGAGCAAGTTCTGCCACCTGCGGATCTGCTCCTGCATAACGAACAGTTATGGCAACCGCTATATGCCTGCTATCAATCCCTGAAGGATTGCGGTATGGAGATTATCGCCAACGGGCAATTGCTGGATACCTTGCGTCGCATCCGTTGCTTTGGTCTGTCTTTGGTGCGTATTGATATCCGCCAGGAAAGTACCCGCCATACCGATGCGATTGCTGAACTGACGCAATATCTGGCAATGGGTGATTATGCGAGCTGGCCTGAAACCGAAAAACAGGCGTTCCTGTTACGCGAGTTGCAATCAAAACGCCCTCTGACCCCGCGTGATTGGCAGCCAAGCGCAGAAACGCAAGAAGTTTTCGCTACCTGCAAGGTGATTGCTGAATCACCCCAAGATTCGATTGCGGCTTATGTTATTTCTATGGCGAAAGTCCCTTCTGATGTCTTGGCGGTAAAATTGTTGTTGAAAGAAGCGGGATGCCCATTGTCATTGCCTGTCGCGCCCTTGTTCGAAACCCTTGATGACCTGAACAATGCAGAAGGTGTTATCCGGCAACTATTGGGCGTTGAGTGGTATCGCGATCTGATTAAGGATAAGCAGATGGTGATGATTGGTTACTCCGATTCAGCCAAAGATGCAGGGGTGATGGCGGCGTCGTGGGCACAATACCGGGCACAGGATGCGTTGATCAAATTGTGTGAACAAGAAGGTGTAACATTAACCTTGTTCCACGGACGCGGCGGCACGATTGGTCGTGGTGGTGCGCCAGCACATTCAGCTTTGCTCTCTCAGCCACCGGGCAGTCTGAAAGGCGGGTTTCGGGTAACGGAACAGGGGGAAATGATCCGTTTTAAATTTGGTTTGCCGCAGGTAACGATCAGCAGTTTGGCCTTGTACGCCAGTGCGATTCTGGAAGCCAACTTATTGCCGCCACCAGAGCCGAAACCGGAATGGCAGCAGATTATGGATACGCTCTCCGATGTTTCCTGTGACATGTATCGTGATTATGTCCGTGAGCAACCGGAATTTGTGCCTTATTTCCGGACAGCAACACCGGAACAAGAGTTGGCAAAACTGCCTTTGGGTTCGCGGCCGGCTAAACGACGCCCGACAGGAGGCGTTGAAAGTTTGCGAGCGATCCCGTGGATATTTGCCTGGACGCAAAACCGCTTGATGTTGCCGGCATGGTTAGGCGCGGGTGCAGCGCTGCAACGGGTGATCGATGCTGGTAATTTGTCCGTTTTAACGGAGATGTGTCGCGCCTGGCCATTTTTCAATACGCGTATTGCCATGTTGGAGATGGTATTTGCCAAAGCAGATTTGTGGTTAGCGGAATATTACGATCAGCGTTTGGTCGAACCGAAACTGTGGTCATTAGGGGTCAAATTGCGTAACCAACTTGCAGAGGATATCGAAACGGTATTGACCATTGCACAGGATGAGCAATTGATGGCGGATTTGCCGTGGATCGCCGAATCTATTGCTTTGCGTAACGTGTATACCGATCCGTTGAACGTACTCCAGGCCGAATTATTACAGCGCTCCCGTCAGCAGGAAAATCCTGATCCGCATCTTGAACAGGCGCTGATGGTGACGATTGCCGGCGTTGCGGCAGGCATGCGTAATACAGGATAGTTTACATATTTTTTAATCATAGAAGCCGAATAGGGAAACTGTTCGGCTTTTTGGGTTTTAACAAGGACGTACTCCCAATGTATGGCAGATGGCATAACTCAATTCTGCCCGATTCAGGGTATAAAAATGAAAATCTTTCACACCTTCACGACTGAGAATTTTCACCATATCCATCGCAATCGAGGCGCCGACTAAGTTGCGACTTTCTGGATCATCATCTAACCCGTCAAACATTCTGGTCATCCAGCTGGGAATACGGACATTGGTCAGCGTGGCAAATCGTTGTAACTGACGGAAGTTCGAGACCGGTAAGATCCCTGGTACAATTTCCACGTCAATCCCTGTTGCGACGCAACGATCACGAAAACGCAGGTAGCTTTCCACATCAAAAAAGAATTGGGTAATGGCACGATTAGCGCCGGCATCAATTTTACGTTTTAAATTGATCAAGTCTGCCTGTGCACTTTTCGCTTCTGGATGCACTTCTGGATAAGCGGCAACGGAGATATCAAAATCCGCTTCTTTTTTTAATAGCTCAACTAAATCAGCACCGTACATTTCGGGCTTGCAACCGTGAGTCGGTAAATCACCACGTAATGCCACAATATGACGAATGCCGTTTTGCCAATAATCATGGGCAATGCTGCTCAGTTCTTCACGGTTGGCATCAATACAAGTCAGGTGTGGGGCTGCATCAAGGCCGGTTTTTTCTTTAATGCCCTTGATAATGCTATGGGTGCGATCACGTTCACCAGAGTTAGCACCATAGGTGACAGAAACAAATTTAGGTTTCAGCTTGCTCAAGCGATCAATGGATTTCCACAGAGTTTGTTCCATCTCAGCCGTTCTGGGTGGAAAGAATTCAAAGGAAACACGAATTTGCCCTTCAAGTTCAGCCAGATTCTGGTTCAGCGCTTCTCGCTGATTCGCGTGAAAAAAACTCATACCCTGTGCCCTCATGAATCTATTTTTAGATGTTTAAGTGTTTAAATGTCTATCCGTTTAGATGTCTAAATAGAATGGGCGAAGCGGGATTTTTAGTCAATCGGGAAATAGCTTATTTCCAGTGAGGAATATTCAAAGCGATCAGGAAAGAAATTCATGTTGGGGAGGCAGTATGAAACCCCGATGTACTCATCGGGGTGACAGGCAGTGAAAATTAACCCGCATTCAAGCAAAAATGCGCCACAAGTTGTGAAAGTAGCGTTCTTGTTGGCTCAATAAATGCCATATCTAAAAATTCATCAGGCTGGTGCGCTTGTTCAATTGATCCCGGCCCCAAGACCAATGTCGGGCACAACTCCTGAATAAAAGGTGCTTCTGTACAGTAGTTGACGGTATCCGCTTTCGTTCCCAGCAGTTTTTCAATTACACCCACCAATTTATGGTCTGTTGGGCATTCATAACCCGGAATCGGGGGATGGAGTTCCGTTACGTTCAGGCGACCAGGCCAGCGCTGTTTGACCGGTTCCAGAGCGTCATTCAGCAATTCATGCAAATCCTGCAAAGTCAATCCGGGAAGCGGGCGGATATCCATATGCAGCTCGCAGCAGGCACAAATACGATTTGCAGCATCACCGCCATGAATATGGCCGAAATTCATGGTTGGATAGGGAATGATGAAGGCCGGATTGTGATAGCGTTCTTGTAAGGTGTGGCGTAGTTTTATGAGCTGGGTAATGGATTCGTGCATCAGATCAATGGCATTGACACCTCGTGCTGGATCACTGGAATGCCCTGATTTTCCTTCAATGCGGATAGTCTGGGCTATATGCCCTTTATGGGCGCGGATTGGCTGTAATGATGTGGGTTCGCCAATGATGGCAAAATCAGGCCGAATATGGGCATTGGCAGCAAAGTAACGTGCACCTGCCATTGATGTTTCTTCGTCAGCGGTGGCCAGAATATAAAGGGGATGTGATAGTTTACTGACATCGATATCCCGTAACGCATCAACGATAAAGGCAAAAAAACCTTTCATATCAGCCGTTCCAAGCCCATATAACTTGCCATTGCGTTCGGTCAGTGTGAAGGGATCTTGTGTCCAGCGCCCAGCATCAAAAGGAACGGTATCCGTATGACCACACAGTAGTAACCCTCCCGAACCACTGCCCAATGTTGCCAGCAGATTGAATTTACCTCGCGTTTCAGGAACGCCTTGAATTTCAATGGCAAACCCGATCTCTTTTAGCCATTCCGCCAGCAGATTGATAACAACTTCATTGCTTTGATCGAGTTCAGCATCAGTTGCACTGATAGAAGGTGCCGCAATGAGCTGATGATATAATTTAATAAAAGACGGTAATTTAAGATTCACTGTTGACAGCCCTTACTCATAATAGTATCAATATTAATGCAGATTTATTGCATATAAATTCAGTAAAGTCATTGAATTAATATTATTGGGTTAATACTATAAGGTGAATAAATCCCATGTTGAATACGCTGATAGTTGGTGCCAGTGGTTATACCGGAGCTGAGTTAGCAGCATATCTGCAACGTCATCCCTATGTCCATCTCTCCGGCTTGATGGTTTCTTCTCAAAGTTTAGATGCAGGGAAATGTTTTTCAGAACTTCATCCACAATATCAGGGTATTGTGGATTTGTCCTTACAGCCGCTGACTGATGTGAGTGAAGCGGCAAAAGGGATTGATGTGGTCTTTCTCGCCACAGCCCATGAAGTCAGCCATGATATTGCCCCGATATTTCTGGCAGCAGGTTGTATCGTGTTTGATTTATCGGGAGCCTATCGTGTACAAAATACACAGTTCTATAAAAAATACTACGGGTTTGAACATAAAAATACGCTGTGGTTGGAGCAAGCGGTATATGGATTAGCCGAATGGCAAGCAGAAAAAATCAGGCAAGCGCAATTGATTGCTGTTCCCGGTTGTTACCCTACTGTTTCCCAACTTTCCTTGAAACCGTTGCTTGAACAAAATTTATTAGATACAGAACATTGGCCTGTTATCAATGCGATCAGTGGTGTCAGTGGTGCTGGCCGGAAAGCATCGATCACCAATAGTTTCTGTGAAGTGAGTTTGCAACCGTATGGGATTTTTAACCATCGTCATCAACCTGAAATCACCGCCCATTTAGGTACAGAGGTGATTTTTACCCCCCATTTGGGCAATTTCTCACGCGGTATTCTTGCCACAATTACCTGTAAATTGAAATCTGGTGTGACAGAAGCACAAATCAGGGAAGCTTATCAACAGGCCTATCATGATAAGCCGTTGGTGCGGTTATATAGCAAAGGAGTTCCCGCGTTGAAAGCTGTTGTTGGTTTGCCATTCTGCGATATTGGTTTTGCTGTTCAGGGGCAACACCTGATCATCGTAGGGGCTGAGGATAATTTGTTGAAAGGGGCAGCGGCACAAGCAGTACAGTGCATGAATATTCGTTTTGGGTATGAAGAAACTCAGGCACTACTTTAATTTCTAACCTACAGAGATGAATACCGACAGAGGATAAATCCGATGGAGCCGTTAGTTATCAAGTTGGGTGGTGTGTTATTAGACAGTGAAGAGGCGCTGGAACGGTTATTTACTACATTACAGTTATACCGAAAAAACCATAAACGTCCACTGGTCATTGTACACGGCGGTGGTTGCTTGGTTGATGAGTTGATGCAGCGATTACAGATGCCGATTTTGAAGAAACAAGGTCTGCGGGTGACGCCAGAGGATCAAATCGACATTATTACAGGGACGTTAGCCGGCACTGCCAACAAGAAATTGCTGGCGTCGGCAACAAAATATCGTTTGCCTGCGATCGGATTATGTCTGGGTGATGGGGGAATGGTTAAAGTTTCTCAACTTGATGAAGAGCTTGGTCACACTGGAAAGGCTCAACCAGGAACGCCTGATCTCCTGAAAATTTTGCTGGATGTGGGCTATATGCCGGTTATCAGCTCAATTGGTATCACTGGGCAGGGTGAATTGATGAATGTGAATGCCGATCAAGCGGCGACAGCCATCGCACAGGTGCTGAATGCAGATTTGATCTTGTTGTCCGATGTCAGCGGTATTCTGGATGGGAAAGGGAAAAAGATCCCAGAAGCCACGGCAGAGCAGATCGGGCAGCTTATCGATCAAGGCATTATCACTGATGGCATGATAGTGAAAGTGAATGCGGCGCTGGAAGCGGCAAAAACACTCGGACAACCCGTGGATATAGCGAGTTGGCGTCATGCAGATCAATTGATTGCATTATTTAATGGCATACCGATTGGCACACGAATTTTGGCATAAACAAAAATTAAAAAGGTTACCCCTATGACTAAAAGCATTAAGAAAATCGTTTTGGCATATTCAGGTGGTTTGGATACATCCGCCATTATTCCGTGGTTGAAAGAACATTATGGCAATTGTGAAGTGATTGCGTTTGTCGCTGATGTTGGCCAAAGTCGTGAAGATCTGGACGGTGTGGAGCAGAAAGCATTACGTTCCGGTGCTTCCGAATGCCATGTCGTTGATCTGCGCGAAGTGTTTATCAAAGAGTATGTTTATCCTGTGCTGAAAACCGGCGCTCTGTATGAGGGAAGCTATCTGCTTGGTACGTCAATGGCTCGTCCAATTATTGCTAAGGCGCAGGTGGAGCTGGCACTGAAAGTAGGCGCGGATGCCGTCGCCCACGGTGCAACAGGTAAAGGCAATGATCAGGTTCGGTTTGAAAGTACTTATACCGCGTTGGCACCATATCTGAAAGTTGTCGCTCCGTGGCGGGAATGGGATCTGCGTTCCCGTGAAGCGCTGCTGGATTATTTGAAGGTTCGTGATATCCCGACAACCGCAACGCGGGAGAAAATTTATAGCCGTGATGAAAACGCCTGGCACATTTCAACCGAAGGTGGGGTTCTGGAAAGTACGTGGAATGCTGCTGATAAAGATTGTTGGGTGTGGACAGCCGAACCAGAAGAGGCACCGAATGAACCGGAATATATCACGGTGACGATTGAAAGGGGTGAGGTGGTTGGCGTGAATGGTCAGGCGCTTTCACCTTATCAATGCCTTGCTGAGTTAAATAAGTTGGGAGCCAGGCACGGCATTGGCCGGATCGATATCGTAGAAAACCGTTTAGTCGGCATGAAATCCCGCGGTTGTTATGAAACACCGGGGGGAACCATCATGATGGAAGCACTGCGCGGCATCGAACAACTGGTTTTAGATCGCGATAGTTTCAAATGGCGTCAACAACTGGGGCTGGAAATGTCTTATGTGGTTTATGACGGCCGTTGGTTTGCGCCATTGCGTCAATCAATTCAAGCGGCAGCTGAAATTTTAGCGGCCAGTGTCAGCGGTGAAGTTGTCCTGAAACTTTATAAAGGGCAGGTAACAGCAGTGCAGAAAAAGTCAGCCAATAGCCTCTATTCTGAAGAGTTCGCCACTTTTGGCGAGGATGAAGTTTACGATCATCGCCATGCAGAAGGGTTTATCCGCCTCTATTCGCTTTCTTCACGTATTCGTGCACTGAGCAGCAAAAAGTAATTTTAGGGTTATTAATTCTTGGTAATCAGCAAGTAGAAAAAACAGGAACGATATTATGGCACTTTGGGGTGGACGTTTCAGTCAGGAAGCCGATCAGCGGTTCAAGCAATTCAATGATTCACTGTGTTTTGATTATCGTTTGGCGGAGCAGGATATTATTGGCTCGGTTGCATGGTCAAAAGCGTTGGTGACGGTGGGGGTGTTAACTGCCGAAGAGCAGCAAAAGCTGGAGCTGGCTTTAAATGCGTTACTGGATGAAGTGCGAACCAACCCCAAGGCCATTTTGCAAAGCGATGCGGAAGATATTCATAGTTGGGTAGAAGGGCAACTTATCACGAAAGTGGGCGATTTGGGGAAGAAACTCCATACGGGACGCAGCCGTAATGATCAGGTCGCAACTGACCTGAAGTTATGGTGTAAAGATCAGATCGTCCACATTCTGAAAGCATTAGATGAGTTGCAACAAGCGTTGGTATTCACTGCTGAAAATAATCAGGATGCAGTCATGCCAGGTTATACCCATTTACAGCGGGCGCAACCTGTCACTTTTGCCCATTGGTGTCTGGCTTATGTGGAAATGCTGAGTCGTGATGAAAGCCGATTGCAGGATGCATTAAAGCGGTTGGATATCAGTCCATTGGGATGCGGGGCGCTGGCAGGAACGGCTTATGATATTGATCGTGAGCAACTGGCGTCATGGCTCGGTTTTGCTTCAGCGACACGCAATAGTCTGGATAGTGTTTCGGATCGTGATCATGTTTTGGAGCTACTGTCAGATGCGGGCATTAGTATGATCCATCTTTCGCGTTTTGCTGAGGATTTAATTTTCTTTAATAGCGGAGAGGCCGGCTTTGTTGAATTGTCGGATCGGGTAACTTCCGGCTCTTCCTTGATGCCACAAAAGAAAAACCCGGATGCGTTGGAACTTATCCGTGGCAAGTGTGGACGGGTGCAAGGGGCATTGACGGGGATGATGATGACGTTAAAAGGGCTTCCTCTCGCCTACAATAAAGATATGCAGGAAGATAAGGAAGGCTTGTTTGATGCACTGGATACCTGGCTGGATTGTTTGCATATGGCGATACTGGTGTTAAATGGCATTCAGATAAAACGCCCCCGTTGCGAGGAAGCCGCAAAGCAAGGATATGCTAATGCGACTGAGCTGGCTGATTATCTGGTCGCAAAAGGTGTTCCGTTCCGCGAGGCACACCACATTGTTGGTGAAGTTGTTGTTGCGGCAATTGACAGAGGTAAGGCGCTGGAAGAGCTTTCTCTATTTGAATTGCAAAAATTCAGCAACGTCATTGCGGTGGATGTCTATGATGTTTTATCGTTGCAATCGTGTTTGGACAAGCGACGGGCAAAAGGGGGGGTAGCGCAAGAACAAGTGAAGCTAGCGATTGCTCAGGCCAGGCAGCGAGTTAGCTAAAAACATCAATAATCACACGCAGTTGATAGTTTTTTCCCCTCGTGGATATAATGATTTATTGGTCAATACTATCATTGATATCAAATGCTGAGGTTGGGAATGAATATCCGCGATCTAGAATACCTTGTAGCACTTGCAGAATACCGGCATTTTCGCCGAGCCGCTGATGCTTGTCATGTCAGCCAACCGACACTGAGCGGGCAAATCCGCAAACTGGAAGATGAGCTTGGCGTGATGCTGCTGGAACGCACTAGCCGCAAGGTATTGTTTACCCAACAGGGAATGTTGCTAGTGGAACAGGCCAAAACCGTTTTGAGGGAAGTGAAGGTTTTGCAGGAAATGGCCTCCCTTCAAGGTGAAAGTATGTCTGGGCCGTTGCATATCGGTCTTATTCCAACAATCGCTCCCTATCTCCTGCCGCTGATTATTCCTGAACTGCATAAATTGTTCCCCAAATTGGAAATGTACCTGCATGAGGCACAAACCCTAAACTTGTTGGCTCAACTTGATAGTGGAAAGCTTGACTGCGCTATTTTGGCGTTGGTGAAAGAAACCGAAGCATTTATCGAAGTGCCGTTGTTTGAAGAACCCATGAAGCTGGCGGTATATGAGGAGCATAAATGGGCCGGGCGGGACAAAATTAAGATGGGTGAGCTATCCGGCGAGAAGTTATTGATGCTGGAAGATGGGCACTGTTTACGTGATCAGGCGATGGGATTTTGTTTTCAGGCGGGAGCCAAAGAAGATACCCATTTTAGGGCGACCAGTCTGGAAACCCTGCGTAATATGGTCGCAGCGGGCAGCGGCATTACATTATTACCTGATTTGTCAGTGCCGAATGAGAGAAGGCGGGATGGGGTTTGCTATCTGGCGTGTTATGAACCGGAACCTAAGCGGACCGTCATATTGGTTTATCGTCCCGGCTCACCTCTGCGTGGTCGCTATGAGCAATTGGCAGAGGCGATCCGGACTAAAATGGGCAATTATTTTGAAATACCCGGAAAAACATCAAAATAATCGGTTTAGCCCATTGAGTGCCGCAACACGGTAGGCTTCCGCCATTGTTGGATAATTGAAGGTAGTATTAACGAAATATTCGATATTATTGCCTTCACCTTTTTGTTCCATAATGGCCTGACCAATATGAATGATCTCTGCGGCACGTTCGCCAAAACAGTGGATGCCTAAAATCTGTTTTGTCTCACGGTGGAACAGGATTTTGATGCTGCCAACATTCATACCGGCAATTTGCGCTCTTGCCAGATGCTTGAATTGGGCGCGACCCACCTCATAAGGGATTTTCATGGCGGTTAATTGCTGCTCGGTTTTGCCCACCGAACTAATTTCAGGAATGGTATAAATCCCGGTCGGGATATCTTCCACCAGATGCAGATTAGCATTGCCTGTGGTCATCGCTCTTGCAGCGATGCGTCCCTGATCATAGGCCGCAGAAGCCAAACTTGGATAGCCAATAACATCACCCACTGCATAGATGTTTTCATTGTTGGTCTGGTAGACGCGATTGACTTTCAGTAACCCGCGGTTGTCTGTTTCCAGTCCGACATTTTCTAAACCTAGCGTGTCTGTATTACCTGTTCTGCCATTGGCATACAACAGGCAATCCGCTTTGACTTTCTTGCCAGATTTCAGGTGAACAATAACACCATCATCAAGGCCTTCAATTTTTTCATATTCTTCGTTATGACGGATGACCGTACCACTATTCCAAAAATGGTAGGAAAGGGCATCAGACATTTCTTGATCAAGAAAGGACAGAAGATAATCACGGGTATTGATCAAATCCACCTTAACACCCAATCCACGGAAAATGGAGGCATATTCACAACCAATCACGCCGGCACCATAAATAATGACATGGCGAGGTTCGTGATCCAGCTGCAATATGGTATCGCTGTTATAAATACGGGAGTGGGTGAAATCGACGTCAGGAGGACAGTAAGGACGGGAACCGGTGGCAATGATAATGTTGTCTGCGTTCAAGACATCAACACTATCATCGGTATAACGCACACTTACCCGATGTTCATCAATGAAAGTGGCTTCTCCTGCAAACATTCGACAGCGGTTACGTTCATAAAACCCCTGGCGCATTTTAGTTTGCTGGTTAATCACGACGTCAGCATGGCGCAGAATTTCTGAAAACGAGGAACGAAGAATGCGGGAGTTATCACTGTAGAGAGGATTTTGATTAAATTCGATAATACGACTAACAGCATGGCGGAGCGCTTTCGAGGGGATTGTACCCCAGTGAGTACATCCACCGCCGACATTATTATAACGTTCTATAACAGCAACGTTTTTGCCTTGTTTTACTAACCCCATTGCTGCTCCTTCCCCACCGGGACCAGAGCCAATAACAATGGCATCAAAATGAGTATGTTGCATAGAGGAAAGACCTGTTTTTACACAAAATAACAACGCTATCTTAACATTACTCGACGCAATAACCCAATGAGCATGAGGTTTTTATCTCACTGTTTAGAAATAGATCGGGAAAACATCGAATAATATCTTTAAGAGAACAATCACAGCAAACTTAGCAGAATCTGTTATATTTGCCCGATTAAAGTCGAGATAGATCAGGATTGTTGTGAGTAACGTAACCGGCGTTAGAGCAAAACAGAAAGAAAAAACCCGCCGCTCCCTGATTGAGGCGGCATTTCGCCAACTCAGTGCTGAACGCAGTTTTACCAGCCTTAGCCTACGGGAAGTGGCTCGGGAGGCGGGTATTGCACCAACTTCTTTTTATCGACATTTTCGTGATGTGGATGAACTGGGGCTGACGATGGTCGATGAAAGTGGTTTGATGTTGCGTCAGTTAATGCGTCAGGCACGTCAGCGCATCGCCAAAGGCGGCAGTGTCATCCGTACTTCGGTTTCAACCTTCATGGAGTTTATTGGCAACAATCCTAATGCGTTCCGGCTGTTGCTGCGTGAACGCTCCGGTACATCGGCTGAATTTCGTGCTGCTGTAGCACGGGAAATCCAACATTTTATTGCTGAATTGGCAGACTACCTTGAGCAAGCCAGCCATATGCCCCGCCATTTCACTGAAATACAAGCCGAGGCGATGGTGACAATCGTGTTCAGTGCAGGTGCAGAAGCGCTGGATATTGATGAAGAAAAAAGGCGTCGTCTCGAAGAGCGTTTGGTTTTGCAACTCCGCATGATTTCCAAAGGCGCTTATTATTGGTATCGTCGTGAGCAAGAAAAAAACACTGTCCCTAAAGCGATCCCTAAATCCTCTGAATAATAATGAAAGGAGAATAATACGATGGAACAATACCGCCAAGATAAAAGCACCATGTTGCTGGCTCTTATCGTTGGAATGGCAACACACGGAACTTTCTCAATATTTTTTAATTCATTTGTCCCTTTTTCTATTTTCCCTCTTATTGCCCTGGCACTTTCTTTGTATTGTCTCCACCAACGTTATTTGAATTATCCGATGGCAGACGGATTACCCAAGCTGGCTGTGGGATGCTTCTTTTTAGGTATGTTTGTGTATAACGCCTTTATTCGGATGGAATATCCAGCAATTGGCTCTAATTTCTTGCCTGTCGTTATTGGTACTGTCTTGGTGTTTTGGATCTACCTAAAGATGAAAAAACGCAAGCAGCAAGTAGCGCTCACTTCAGAAAGCCAAAGGTAATCGCTTTTATCGAGAACGATTCAATAAAAAACGCCACAAAGTCAATTGGGTGGCGTTTTGATTTTTAATGACGACTATGTTCTTTTTTCCAGTAGGACACCGCACTCCATATGGTGGGTATAAGGGAATTGGTCAAAGAGTGCCAGTTGGCTGATTTTGTGGGTTTGTGTCAGCGTCTCCAGATTTTGGCAGAGTGTTTCTGGATTGCAGGAAATATAAAGAATACGTGGATACGCTTGAACCATTTTTAGCGTTTCTTCATCCAGTCCGCTGCGCGGTGGATCAACAAAAATGGTTTCACATTGATAACGGCTTAAATCAATGCCTTGCAATCGGTTAAACTCACGCACTCCGTTCATCGCCTGGGTAAATTCTTCCGCTGACATGCGGATAATCTGTACGTTATCAATTTTGTTCGCTGCGATATTAAATTGTGCCGCAGCTACGGAAGGCTTGGCAATTTCTGTCGCTAATACCCGTTCAAAATTCTGCGCCAGCGCCAGGGAGAAATTACCATTGCCACAATACAGCTCAAGCAAGTCACCTTTCGAGCCTTTAGTAATATCAATAGCCCATTCCAACATATGAACATTGATACTGGCATTCGGTTGTGTGAAGCTATTTTCGACCTGACGGTAAATCATCGTCTTACCGGCAACAGACAACGCTTCATCTATATAGTCATGGTCAAGCATGATCTTGGTTTTTGCAGCGCGTCCAATAAGTTGCACATCAAACCCTGCGGCGATGAGTTGAGTACGCAGAGCGGTTGCATGTTCACGCCATTCATCCCCCAGTTTTTTGTGGTAAAGCAGGGAGACAATAATTTTGTTACTGCGGGTAGAAAGGTAATCCACCTGAAACAGTTTATGGCGTAATACGGGATTGTCTTTTACGCCAGCCATGATGGCTTGCATCATTTTATTGATGAGCTGATTGGCCACTGGAAATTGATCAATGCGGATACGCTGTTTGGTCTGCTGATCAAACATAATGTGGTAGAGGTCATCTTCCTCATGCCAGATACGGAATTCTGCGCGCATTCTGTAATGTGATGCCGGGGAACGGAAAACTTCAGGTTCGGGTGCGCTAAAGGGGAGCATCATTCCTTTTAGACGATAAACTTTCTCCGTCAATTGATTTTCATAATTTTCCGTTGGCAAGGCATTCTGCATTATCGGGTTCTCGTATGGTTGCGTTAAGAAAAATTTCCGTGCGGCATTGTAGGGCAAGTGCAAAGGATGTCCAGTTTTCTAGTTTATCCGCGCTTTTTTTGATAGAGGGGCATTCTGGACACGCTAAAGCCTTCATCGTAGCATGACGCTTTATAGTTAATATAGATAGCCAGATACCACACTCATTCTCATCACAAATCTTATGGCAAATAAAAAACAGATTTTTCTATCTGCTGCGTCCGTGGCGATATTTTCTGGTTGGAACCATTTTGCAGTGGCTGACAATCCAGATACGTTGGTGGTTACAGCTAATCGCTTTAAGCAGCCGATTTCTTCAGTGTTGGCGCCAACGACGGTAGTGACTCGTGAAGAGTTAGATCGTTGGCAATCCAGCAGCCTGATGGATGTTTTCCGCCGGTTGCCGGGTATTGATATTGCGCAGAATGGGGGGATTGGGCAGCACTCTTCTTTATTTGTTCGTGGTACGAACTCAAATCATACACTGGTGCTGGTGGATGGGATCCGTTTGAATCAGGCAGGCATTACCGGAGCCGCCGATTTTAGCCAGATCCCAATCTCCATGGTGCAAAGAATAGAATATATCCGTGGCGCACGTTCTGCTGTATATGGTTCTGATGCCATTGGTGGCGTGATCAATATCATCACAAAACGGGAACAACGCGGGGTAACACTGAATGCGGGTATCGGCTCAAACGGATACCAGAACTATAATGGTTCAACACAGCAAAAACTCGGTGAGAATACTTTATTCACTACAGCCGCAGGCTATACCTACACCAAAGGGTTTGATGTGATAGTTGATGGTAAAACGGGGGGATATCGTCAGCCAGATCGTGATGGCTTTATGAGTAAAATGCTGTGGTTGGAAATAGATCATAAAATAAGTGAGCAAATAAGCGGATTTGTCCGAGCCTATGGATTGAATAATCGGACGGCTTATGACGCATGGAACATCGGCGAAGCAGACACTCGCGAACTGTTCAATCGTTCCTATGATGCGGGTATTCAATTTAATCAAGGCCGTTATTCTTCTCAATTCATTGTCAGTTACGGTCATGTCAAAGATTACGATTATGTTCCTAAGCATGGGCGTTATGGCAATAACGCCAGTCTGAGTGATTCCAAACAGTACAATGTGCAATGGGGAAATACGTGGCAGGTTGGTCATGGGGCAATCAGTAGTGGGATTGATTGGAAAAGAGAAGGGGTTGCCGCAGGCTCTAATAACATTCCTGTACAAAAGCATGTTGATAATACGGGACTCTATTTAACTGCACAGCAAAAGGTGCAGAATGTCATTTTAGAAGGTGCTGTACGTTCAGATCACCATTCTGATTATAACTGGAATACGACAGGGCAAATCGGCATCGGCTGGGAATTTGTTGATGGTTATCGTTTTATCACTTCGTATGGAACGGCATTCAAAGCACCAACTTTGAATCAGCTTTATAGCAAATGGGGAAATGAAAACCTTACAGCAGAAAAAAGCAAGCAATGGGAAATTGGAATTGAAGGATTGACCAGGTCACTTAATTGGCGTCTATCTGCTTATCGTAACGATATTGAACAGTTGATAGATTTTGCCAATAATCGCTATGAGAACGGTGATAAGGCAAAAATAAAAGGTATTGAGTGGACGGGAACAATGGAGACTAGCTTATTCCAACATCAACTCACATTACAGTTCACTGACCCGCGTGATGGCCGTGGGCAGCAATTAACTCGCAGAGCTAAACAGCAAGTTAAATATCAATTGGATTGGGACGCTTTTAATGTCGATTGGGGAATAACCTATCAATATATTGGTCGGCGTTATGACCAAGACTATAATGTATATCCTGCGAAAACAGTAAAATTAGCGGGCGTAAGTCTGTGGGATATCAGCGCCGCATATTCGATCACTGACCACCTGACAATCCATGCTAGAATAGCCAATCTGTTTGATAAGCATTATGAGACAGCCTATGGCTATCGCACCCCAGGAAGAGAATACTACCTCACTGGAAGCTACAACTTCTGATTTAAACAAGACCGCCCGTCCAACGATCCTGGTTTTTGATTCTGGAGTGGGTGGTTTATCTGTCTATCAAGAGATTCGGCAACTCTTGCCAGATCTCCACTATATATATGCTTTCGATAATGAAGCATTCCCTTACGGCGAGAAAACGGCGGAAGTCATTGTAGAAAGGGTTGTTCAGATTGTTGATACGATCCAGAAAAAACACCCTTTGGCAGTTGTCGTGATTGCTTGCAATACTGCTAGTACGGTCAGTTTGCCCGCCTTGCGTGAACGTTTTTCTTTTCCTGTGGTTGGTGTTGTGCCTGCGATCAAACCTGCGGCGAAGCTAACCTGTAACCGTGTTGTGGGACTATTGGCGACAAGTGCCACAGTGAAGCGCGACTATACCAAAGAATTAATCGCAAGGTTTGCTACGGATTGCCAGATGTATGCAATTGGCTCTGCTGAATTGGTTGAGTTAGCTGAACGAAAATTACATGGTAAGGACGTTCCTCTAAAAGAGTTAGAGAAAATACTGAAACCGTGGCTAAGAATGAAAGAGCCACCAGATACAGTTATTTTAGGATGTACACACTTTCCTCTGATAGCAGAAGAAATTGCTCAAGTTTTACCGGATGGAACAAGATTGATTGATTCGGGAGCGGCAATCGCTCGCAGAACTGCATGGCTTGTCAAAAATCGGGAAGATTTGTTTTTAACAACAGCGGATAACTTAGCCTACTGCACAAAGATCGAGCCAGAGAGTGAAACATTACATCCCGTTTTACGCGAATTAGGCTTCTTAACGCTGGAAAAACTACCAATTTAAGTGCAATTTGGTGTAATAATCACCGCTTGGTAGTTTTTTTCAAAAAAACTATTGTCAGCGCCGAAAAACACCCTATAATGCGCCCCACTGACCGACGCTGAGCTGAAACAGGCCGCGAAG